>NZ_JBIUVQ010000016.1:0-215081 GCF_044743035.1 Streptomyces sp. NPDC087787 | reverse complement strand
GGCGAACAAGCCCCACAAGGTTTCCGATGTTGTCTAGGCCCACCGTCAAGCAACAGCTGGGACCAGAACGTCAAACATCACCTGGGACTAGACACTGTGGCGTGGGGCCTGAAGTCGTTTGCGCAGGCTGGGAGTTCGATGCCCTGACGGTGTGCGAGCGGCAGGAAGACCACTGGCCGGATGTCCCAGGTGATGCGGGTGCCAGCGTGGGTGATGGTCACCGTGCATGGTTCCTGACGCAGTAGGGCGCGCCTGGTTTCGCTGCGGCCGTCGTGGAGCCATGCCCATGCCTCATCCGAGGCGTCCGCGTCGAGTGACGGTGAGATCGTACGGAGCGCGACGGCTACCCATCTGTCTGCCTGGGGCGCCGAGTACGCGTCGAAGTAAGCGCGGAAGGCCGGCCTCTCTGTCGTCTCCCCGAGGCTTTCCGTCCAACACTCGTACCAGTAGCCGCGGGTGGGCTTGTCCATCAGCACGGGTGGGCTCCCGGTCGGGTGTCAGTGAAGAGTTCCGCGGTGACGGTGTGGCCGTTCTGGCTGCTGTGGATCACCACTCGGTGAGCGAGGACGCTGACCATGCCGAGTCCTCGGCCGTGCTCCGCCTCCTGGTCCTGGTGCTCGATCTTCGGTGCCGTGCCCGTGCCTCCGTCGTCCGTGACGGACAAGGCGATCACCTGCGGGGAGACCGCGAGGGCCAGATGGAAGCTGCCGGATGTCTGGCCGCTGGCCGTGTGAAGGATCGCGTTCGCGCTCAGCTCGCTGACGATCAGCTCGGCGTCCTCCGCTAACGGCGAGCCTCGCAGGATGTCGCGGGTCCAGCGGCGGGCTCTGCTGACCTCTTCCGGAAATCCTGGGCAACTGAGCCCCCAGACCCGGGCGCTACTCGTATACTCGTGCATACAAGTTCCTTCGTGCTGATAGGCCGCCATGTGCAGCGGGTTCGGGCTAGACGAGTTTCACGCCGTCGTGGGCGCGGATGGCCGGCGGGGACGCCGCGTCGAGTGCGTCAAGCACACGGATCGCGTACGCCTCGTCGGCGAGTTCGATGACTTCTTCGCGGGTGGCCCAGCGCAGTGCACGGGTCTCGTCCCCCGTGGTGGGAGTACCGTCGGCCGCCTGGCAGCGGAAGACGAGGGAGACGATCAGGCCCGTCATGTTCTTGTAGACGCCGGTCAGGGTCGCGGGAAGCTCGATCTTGATGCCGGTCTCTTCGAGGACTTCACGCTGGAGGGCTTCGGGGATGGTTTCCTCACGTTCGAGGACTCCGCCCGGGGGTTCCCAGTGGCCGTTGTCGCGGCGCTTGATCAGGAGGGCCCGGCCTTGGTCATCGACGATGACCCCGGCGACGCTCACGGAGTGCGGGCGTTCTGTGCTCACGTTCCTCGGCCCTCTCGGCTGACTAGGCTCTCCACCGTAGCAACAACACTCGCCCACTCGTCTAGATACCTAAAGGAGTACGCGTGACGTCTCTACCGAGCATTCTCGGCGGCCTCGACCCGACCAGTGATCGTGCCGTCTTCCGGCAGATCGCCGACCAGCTGCGCGAGGCCATCGACCGTGGGCGATTCAAGGAGGGGGAGAAGCTGCCCTCCGAGGCTGAGCTGGTCGAGCACTACGGGGTTTCCCGGATGACGGTCCGGAACTCCTTCTCGATCCTCCAGGGCGAGGGCCTGGTGCACGCCGAGCACGGCAAGGGCGTCTTCGTCCGGCCCCGGCCTCCAGTGCGGCGGCTCGCCTCCGATCGGTTCGCCCGGCGCCACCGTGAGCAGGGTAAGTCCGCGTTCATCGTGGAGGCCGACGCCGCCGGCAGTCACCCGAAGGTCGACAGCCTAGAGGTCAAGGAGGAGAAGGCCAGCCAGGACATCTCCACACGGCTCGGTTCCGTGCGGCGTGTGCTCGCCCGGCGCCGCCGGTACCTGCTCGACGGCCGGCCGGTCGAGTTCGCCACGTCGTACCTTCCGCTCGACATCGCCCGCGGTACGCAGATCGCCGAGCCTAACCCGGGCCCCGGTGGCATCTACGCCCGTCTCGAGGAACTGGGCCACCAGCTCGACCACTTCGAGGAGGAGATCCGGGCCCGGATGCCCTCCCCGTCCGAGGTCAAGACGCTGCAACTGGCCTCCGGTGTGCCGGTGATCCACCTGATCCGTACCGCCTTCGACACTGCGGGGCGGCCCGTGGAGGTCTGCGACACGGTGATGGCGGCGGACGCGTACGTCCTCTCCTACCAGCTTCCGGCGACCTGATCGGCGGTGCGCGAGGCCACTTCTTCGGACTCGTACACCTCGACACGCATACTCGTATAGACGAGTGAGCAAGTTGTGTGGCAAGGTGATCTCGTTCCCGGCGAAGTCGGGTTCGAAGACTGCATCTTGTCTAGACGAGTAGATGGGAAGAAGCCTTGCGCACCATCCGTGTGGAGACCTCGGCCGCGACGATCCTGCTGACCGAGGCGCCCGAGCCCAAGGTCCGCGACCGGCAGTCGGGCGAGATCGCGAAGGACGCCGTCAGCGGTGAGGCGCTGATGACGATCGGCGTCGTGTACATCGAGGAGGGGGAGTCGTCCCTGATCAAGGTGACCGTTCCGGAGAGCGGGGTGTCGGAAGGGCTCGCCCTCGGTGCCCCGGTCTCCCTGCCGGGCCTGATCGCCCGGCCGTGGGAGAGCGTGTTCAACGGCCAGCAGCGCCACGGCATCGCCTTCCGGGCCGCCGCCGTCACCCCGGCCGCCTTCCCGGCCGCCATGGGGGCCACGGCCTGATGACCGACCTGGCAACCCTTCTGGAGGTGGGTGGTCCCGTCGCCGCACTCGGCGGTGGGGCCGCCTACGCCCGGGCGCGACACCCCGGCGTCTACTGGTCCACGGTCGGCTTACCGGTGTCCACGGTCCGACTGCTCAGCTCCTACGGCTCCGTCATGGAGGCGTGCGGGCTGACCGTGGCTCCCTCCCGGCTGCGGGTCCTGGCGGTCAAGGCCACCACCCGCGGTGAGGTCCGGCCCGTACCGCCGCGTCGGGGAATCATCCGCCCGACCACGACGGGGCTGCGGGTCCGTCTGCGGCTCGCCCCGGGACAGGAACCCGCCGACGTGGCCGCCTCCGCCGAACGACTGCGGCACGCCTGGGGAGTCCACGCCGTCTACGTGACCACGGTCAAGCCGGGCGTGGTCGAACTGCGGCTCGTCGGCTTCGACGTGCTGCGGCGAGTGCGCATGCCGCGCAAGCTCCGTCCGGACCTTCTCCGGGTGCCGGTCGCGCTGCGCGAGGACGCCACTCCGTTCGTACGCGATTACCGCACCGTGCCGCACCAACTCACCCTCGGCGCCACGCTGTCCGGCAAGTCCATGTACCTGCGTCACCTCGTCGCCGGCCTCGCCCGCCAACCCGTCGCCCTGGTCGGCATCGACTGCAAGCGAGGCGTGGAACTGGCGCCCTTCGCTCCGCGCCTGTCGGCGCTCGCCACCGACCCGGAGCAGGCCGCCGAACTGCTGCCCGTGCTGATCAAGGAAATGGAGGACCGGTACGACCTGATCGAAGCCCGACAGGGCATCGCGCCGAGCACGCCGGAAGAGGAGATCACCTCCGACATCTGGGGCCTGCCCGGGCATGAACGCCCGGTGCCCGTCGTGCTGTTCGTTGACGAGGTGGCCGAACTCTTCCTCGTCGCCACGAAGAAGGACGAGGAACGCCGGGACGAGATGGTCACCCAGCTCATCCGGCTCGCCCAACTCGGCCGGGCCGCCGGCATCTACCTGGAGGTCTGCGGGCAGCGCTTCGGCGCCGAACTGGGCAAGGGCGCGACCATGCTGCGAGCCCAGTTGACCGGCCGCGTCTGCCACCGCGTCAACGACGAAGCCTCCGCCAAGATGGCACTGGGCGACATCGCCCCCGAGGCGGTCTCCGCCGCCTGCGCCATCGCCCCCGAACGGCCCGGCCTCGCCGTGGCCGGTGACACCTCCGGCGGCTGGTCCCGCATCCGCACGCCGTATCTCTCCCTCGGTGATGCTGCCGAGACCTGCCGCGAGTCGGCCCACCTGGTCCCCGACCTGCCCGTGCTCAAGCCCTTCCGGCCCGACGTGCCCGTACGGCCCGTCGAGACACCGAACCCGGTCGTGCGGCCTCGACCGGTGACCGACTGACCCGCGCCCGCACTCATCCCCGGTCGGCGTGACCGCCTCACGCCATGTCCCTACCCCTCCCATGCCCGAACCCGGAAGGAGCCGCAGCATGCGCGCCCACCTGGCCCGTGTCGACGCGGTGCTCGTCCAAGCGGTCATCGCCGCCGCGCTGTCCTTCGCCCACCTGCACGACGTCGCTTCGGCGGCCGGACAGGACGGGTGGAAGGCGTGGGCCTATCCCGTCTCGGTCGACCTGCTGCTCGTCGCCGCTTGGCGCCGACTGCGGTCCGGTGACGCGAAAGCGGCCGGGTGGTGCTGGTTCGTGATCGCACTTGCCGCGTCCCTGGGCGCGAACGTCGCTACCGCCGGACTGCTCAACTTGGACGACGTGCCGGCCTGGCTCCGCATCCTCGTCGCGGGCTGGCCCGCGGTCGCCTTCCTCGGCGGAACCCTCCTCGCCCACTCGGCGCCGACCACGCACGACGAGACCAGTGACGCCGTGGGCCGAGAAGAGCCCGAGGACATCGAGGACCAGGAGGACGTGCCCGATCCCGCACCGGAACCCCCGGTGACACCGGAAGCCGTTCCGGTACCTGCTCCACCTCCGCCGGTCACTGTCCCGGCTGCCCTGGTCGAGCACGCCCGCAAAGTCGCTGCCGAGCATCACGCCCGCACCGGAACGGCCATCGACACCCCGACCCTGCGCGCCCGCCTCGGCGTCCCGCCGCCCATGGCCGACGCCATCGCCGCCCAACTCACCTGACCAACAAAGGGGGACCATGCCTCTCTGCTTCAACACGGCCGCCGACTACCTGGAAGCGGCCCGCGAGATGGCGGTAAGCGGCCGGTCGGCGCTCGCTCGACTCCTCGCCGAAGAAGCTGCCGACCGCACATCGGACCCCGGGAAAGCCGCCCGGATCCTGCGCGAATTCCCTGGACCCAGCGAGCGACAGGAGGACTGACCATGCCCGCACCGAAGTGCTTCCGCTCCGTCACCCGCATTGGCCCCGTCCAGGTCGGCACGTCCTACGACGGCCGCGGCCGGGAGAAGCACACCGCCGCCTGCACGGCCCCGCGCTGTGGCTTCTCCGCCGACTACGACAGTCGCGCCGCCGCCGAGCTGGCCGCCCGTACCCACCGCTGCCCCGTCCGCTGAAAGGACCCGGAAACCGTGACTGTCAGTCTGCCGCTCGTCGTCGTCCTTGGCTTCTTCGCCTGGGGAGCGGTCAAGTTCCTCGGCGTCCGCACGTGGATCGTCGTCCTGATCGCCCTCTTCGGCTTCTGGCTCTCGCGCACGTTCATGGCCCCGGCCATCGAGTCCGGCACGCGCTCCGGCGTGGACATCGTCAACGGCTCACATGACTAGACGAGTAGGTAAGGAGAGCTTCGCTGTGTTCCTGCCCAAGTACCCCGACAGTCCGACGCCGCCGCCCGCGCACGTCCACACCGTGGCCGACCAGGTGTCCGCTCGGCGGCCGGTCCCTCAGATCTCCGTCAGCACCGGAGCGGTCGCGGCCGTCCTCGTCGGCGGTGTCGTGCTGACCGCGCTCCTGGCCGCCGTCGCCGTCACGGCCGTCTCCGTGGCCGTCGCCGCCGTGGTCCTGCGCTCGCTGCTCCGCGACCAGCACCGCCGCTGATGCACCGGACCCCTGGGGCGGCCTCGATACCGCCAAGCATCCGCCGCCCCGGGGGCCGTCTTCCTCCAGCCGAAGCAGAAGGAGAAAGCCATCATCACCCGCGCCACTCTGCCTCCGCTTCACGAACTCGGCGAACTGGCTGCCCTCGGCACCATGCCCGCGCTCCTGCGCCAGCTCGCCGGCCTCGGCGGCTGCACGCACCCGATCCGTCTCGACGGCCACCGCACCGAGTACGACGTGAACACCCGCACCGGCGAGATCGGCAACGTTCTCCACCACCTCGACTCCTCCAGTCTCCCGGCCGGTCACCTCCTGGTCCGCTGCAACAACCGCCGCACGACCCGGTGTGCGGCCTGCGCCGAGGTGTACCGCCGCGACACCTTCCACCTGATCACCTCCGGGCTGCGCGGCGGCAAGGGTGTCCCCGAACGCGTCGCCGCACACCCGCGCGTCTTCGCTACCTTCACCGCGCCGAGCTTCGGCCCGGTCCACAACCGCCCCACCGGCCCGGCCGGATCGGTCCGCCCCTGCCGCTGCGGCGCGCTCCACGACCAGGACGACTCCGCACTCGGCACCCCGCTCGACCCTGACACCTACGACTACGAAGCGGCTGTGCTCTGGAACGCGCACGCCGGTCCGCTGTGGCGGCGCTTCTCCATCTACCTGCGCCGGGAGGTCGCCAAGCGCGCCGGCCTCACACAGCGCGCGTTCCGGGAATACGCCCGGGTGTCCTTCGCCAAGGTCGCCGAGTACCAAAAGCGCGGGGCCGTCCACTTCCACGCCGTCATCCGCATCGACGGCCCCGAGGGCGGCGACACCCCGCCTCCCGCCTGGGCCACCGCCGAGCTGCTGACCGACGCCATCCGGGCCGCCGCCACCGCCGCCCGCGTGGACGGCCCGGTCATCGACGGCCGCGCCCACACCTTCGCCTTCGGCCGTCAGCTCGACGTCCGCACCATCCGCTCGGCCGACTTCGACGGCGGCCAAGAACTGACCGAGCGGGCCGTCGCCGCGTACATCGCCAAGTACGCCACCAAGGGTGCCGAGACGGCGACGGGAGCTCTGGACCGGCCGCTGAGGTTCCTCGCCGAACTTGCCCAGCTCGACATCAGCGACCACGCCCGCCGGCTCATCCGTACCGCCTGGGCCCTCGGCGCCCGTAAGGACCTCGCACACCTCCGCCTGCGGGCCTGGGCCCACATGCTCGGTTTCCGCGGCCACTTCTCCACCAAGTCCCGTCGCTACTCGACCACCCTCGGCGCCCTCCGCGACGCCCGCGCCGAATGGCGCCGCGCACAGGCCCTGCCGGCGGCCGAGACCGACCCGGACACGACCCTCGTCCTCGCGCACTGGGTCTACGCCGGAACCGGCCTCACCGACGCCGAAGCCTGGCTCGCCGAAACCCTCGAACCAGCTCCCGGAACGGAAGGAGAACCCACCCATGGCTGACCGCTACCTGACCGTGACGCAGGTGGCCGAACTCCTCGGCACCACGGAACGCTTCCCGCGCCGCCTGATCGCCGAGCGACGCATCGTGTTCGTCAAGGTCGGCCGACACGTCCGTATCCCGGAGAGCGCACTGAACGCCTTCATCGACGCCAATACGGTGCAGCCGATCGGCGACCGCCGCAGCTCCCTGCGGAGGGCTGCCTGATGGCCAACAAGAAGGGGAGACGCCGGGACTTCGGTTCGGTCCGACAGCTTCCGTCCGGCCGTTGGCAGGTCCGCTACCGGGACCCGGAGACGGGGCAACTGCGCCCGGCGGAGAAGACGTACGCGACCAAGACCGATGCCCAAGTCGCCCTGACGCACATCGAGTCGGACATCGCGCGCGGGCAGTGGTCGGATCCGGACGCCGGGGCGGTGAACTTCGCCGAGTACGCCACCGCGTGGCTGCGGGACCGGAAACTCGCCGACCGCTCCCGTGAGCGGAACGAGTCGGTGATGCGGCTGCACATCCTGCCCACCTTCGGAGCCGGGAGCGTGGCCGACGTGACGACGGCCCGGGTACGCAGCTGGCGCGGCAAGCTCCTCGCGGCCGGCGTCGGGGAGCCGACGGTGGTCAAGGCGTACCAACTGCTGCGTGCCCTGATGAACACGGCTGTGGACGACGAGCTGATCCGGCGCAACCCGTGCCGCATCAAGGGTGCGGACCGTTACGACGTGCCCGAGCGGCCGGTCCTCACGGTGGCGGAGGTCTTCGCCGTCGCCGACTCCATCGCGCCGCGCTACCGGCTGCTCGTGCTCCTGGCGGCCTTCACCACCTTGCGGTTCGGGGAGCTGGCGGCCCTGCGGCGCCGGGACATCGACCTGGAGGGGCTGACCGTTACCGTGCGCCGGGCTCAGGCCGAGTTGCAGGATGGCCGGCTCTTCGACAAGGCGCCGAAATCCGCGGCAGGGGTGCGCTCCGTCTCCTTCCCGGCCGAACTGCTCGACGCGGTCACGCACCACCTGGAGCACTTCGCCGCTCCCGGCCGCGACGGGCACGTCTTCGTCGGGCCGCAGGGCGGGCAGTTGCGGCGCAGCAACTTCCGCGACGACTGGGTAAAGGCCCGGAAGGCTGCGGGCGTCACAGACGAGCTGCACTTCCACGATCTCCGGCACACAGGCAACACGCTGGCCTCGACGGCCGGCGCCAGCACGCGGGAGCTGATGACGCGGATGGGGCACAGCAGCTCCCGAGCCGCGCTGATCTACCAGCACATGACCAGCGACCGGGACCGAGCCATCGCCGATCGGCTTGGAGCCATGATCCGAAACGGCGGGGGAGGGGCCTCCGGCTAGGGGATGTGGACTCCGCGTGGACTTTAGTGGCACGCGTGTGGCACGACCCCGGACACGACGAAGGGCCAGCCTGGGAGGAAACCCCTCCTGAGCTGGCCCTTTTCTCTGTGCCCCCGGCAGGATTCGAACCTGCGACACCCGCTTTAGGAGAGCGGTGCTCTATCCCCTGAGCTACGAAGGCGGATCGTGGTCCCGTGGGCCACAGGCGTCAGCGTACCGGATTGGGGCGGTGGGGAGTCAGGTCAGGGCGACACGGGTGAAGCGTGAGGCCATGTGGAGGTCCTCCTCTATGTGGTGGGCGGTGCGGGTCAGGGCGGGGAGGAGGTGCTCGACGCATTCCTCGCGGGTGTGGCGGGCCGCGTGGAGGGCGATGTTCGTCGCGGCGACCGCTCGGCCCGCGCGGTCGTGGAGGGGGACGGCGATCGAGCGAACGCCCTGTTCCAGTTCCTCGTCGGACAGGGCGTAGCCGTGGCCTGCCAGGAGGGCTCGGCCCAGGGACGTCGCGCGGGCCGGGAGGCGGGCGCCGACCGTGATGTCGACGCTCATGATGCGGCTCGTGGTGGCGCGGGCCGTGTACTGGATCTCCTCGCCGGACGGCGTCAGTACGGCGAGTGACGTCGTCTCGTGCACCCGGGCCGCCAGGTCCTCCAGATGCGGCTGGGCGATCCCGGACAGGGTGGCCCGGGAGAGCGGCGGGAAGCCCAGGGACAGGACCCGGGGAGTGAGCGTGAACGTGCGGGTGCCCTTGGACTGGCTCACCAGGCCCAGGTGCTCGTAGGTGATCAGCGCCCTGCGGGCCGTCGCCCTGGCCAGGCCCGTGGCCTTCGCCACCTCGGTCAGGGTCAGGGCGGGCCGGCCCGCGTCGAAGGCCGTCAGGACCGTCAGTCCGCGGGCCAGGGATTCGACGAAGTCGCGGCCCAGTTCCTGTTTCGAGGCGGCCGTCCAGGTCGCCAGGCCCGACGGCGGCGGCACGGACGCCGGGAGCGGGGCCTCGCGCAGGTCCCGTTCCATGGCCGCGACCGTCTTCCGCAGGCGGGGCAGCAGCGTCGTGCGCAGATCACGAGCCGAGTGGCGGCTGGTGTGGCTCACCACGCTCGCCACGCACGCGATCCGGCCGTCGGCGGGGTTCCGTACCGGCACGGAGACCGCGACCAGGCCCGGTTCGATCAGTTGGTCGTCCAACGACCAGCCCTCACGGTCGGCTTGAGCGGTTCGCTCCTCGAAGTCGTCCGGCCCGGGGGTGCGTTGCGGCACCGCCGGGAAGTTCCGGTCCTCCGGGTCCGCCGCGCGGCGCTCGCGCCAGCGGTGCCAGTCCTCGTCCGTCCACTCGGTGGCGAACAGGGCGCCGGGCGCGGTGCGTTCGGCCGGGAGCAGGTCGCCGATACGGAAGCTCAACGACATCGCGCGGCGGCGGGTCGCCTGGTGGATGAAGCGGATTCCGTCGCGGTCGCCGACCGCCAGGGACACCGACTCGTCCAGTTCGTCGGCGAGCGCGTCGGCGCGCGCGCCGAGCAGGGCCGGCAGGCGCAGGGCGGCCAGGTAGGCGTTGCCCAGTTCCATCAGGCGGGGGGTGAGGACGACGTCCCGGCCGTCGAGGCGTGCGTATCCCATCCGGGCGAGCGTCCCCGTGATGCGGTCCACCGTCGAGCGGGCGAGGCCCGTGGCGCGTTCCAGGGCGCTGGGGCTCAGCGTGCCCCCGGCCCGCGTCAGCTCCCGCAGCACGGCCACGCCCCGCATCAGGGGGGTCACGGCTTCGGCGGGTGCGGCGGCCGGCCCGGCGGGGGGTGCGGCCGGGTGCGTGCCTGGCGTGGAGGGCCCGGTGCGGGCGTCGTCGGCGCCGGCGGCCTCATGGGCCTCCGGATCCGTCGTGGTGTTCGCGGGCATCGGTTCGGTTCTCCGGTACGGCGGTCGTCGCAGCAGGCCTACGGCGGCCTACGGTAGTCCGTTCGCGCGTCCGCTCGGTCCGCGTGCGAACGGTTCAGGTCTGTACGGGCTGCCTCCGCGCGGTTCGCGTGCGTGTGCTCCGGGTCCGCGACGGCCGCGTCCGCTCCGTCCGCTCCGTCCGCTCCGTCCGCGTGGTTTGCGCGTCACTGCCGGGTGACCCGTATCCGGTAGTTCCCCGCGTGGTCGGCCGAGACCATGTCGACGCGGAGATGGGCCTTGGGATCCTTGAAGGACTCGCCCGGCGCGAAGGGCGCGTCGGAGAGCTCCGCCTCGACGTTGGGGCTGTGGGTGCAGCCGCCGGAGTTGGGGTGGGAGTCGCGGACCGTGATCGGGCCCTGCCCGGTGTCGACCTCGGCGTCGACCTTGTAGACCAGGATGCCCGGCCGGCACACGTCCTCGTCGTTGCCCGAGCGCGTGCGCAGTTCGAGGGCGTAACCGGTCCGTCCGTCAAGAGGGACGAAGACCAGTTTGTGGCCGCCCACGTGGCCCAGCGGGGTGAGGGTGTACTCGGTGGAGCCCTTCTTGGACGCGCAGCTCACCTGGGAGGCGTCCAGCCAGCCCAGCTTCCACTTGTGCCAGCCGAGCAGGTCGTTGTTGGCGCCCCAGTCCTCGCTCATGATGTCCCAGTGGCCGACCGCCTCCCCGCCCTCCTGGGTGTAGAGGTCGGGCAGTCCGAAGACATGGCCGTTCTCGTGGGGCAGGACGCGGAAGCCGGTGCTCTCGAAGGAGCCGGAGCCGTCGTCCTGGCGGGAGTAGATGAAGGAGACGTTGGCCATCGCGACGCCGTTGGCGACGGGAGCGTCCGAGTTGCCGGCGAAGGTCACCGACAGGACCGTGTCCAGGGCGGAGGGACCCGCGTTGGGGGTCATGAGGATGTTGATCAGGTCGTAGTCCCGGAAGTCCACCGTCGGGCCGGCGGCCGCGACTATGTCCTTGATCAGCTGGCGGTAGCCGGGGTCGAACGGGGCGCCGCGCTCCAGGCCGTAGTCCTTGAACGGTTTCGGCATGCGCAGCCACCGGGTGATCGGGGTCTCCGCGCGGTAGTCGAGGCGGCCGTAGGAGGCGGTGTGGAACCACTCCTGGGTCTGCGGGAAGAACTCGTGGAAGCGGTCGAGCGCGTCGTCCTCGCCGGGTGCGTCGGAGAAGTCGATCATCAGGGTCAGGGCGTGGACGGTACCGAGGGAGCGGGCGTAGCCGCCGGTGGTGGGGACGCCCTCCGACATCTGGACCGAAGAGGCTCCGCTGATCATGCAGGGGGTCAGGGCGGGGGAGCGGGCCAGCGCGGACGTTCCGGTGTCGGGCGCCGTGCCGCCTGCCGTGAGGTGCCCGGTTCCCGCCGAGGTGCCGACCGCGAGGATCAGCACGGTGACGGAGGCCATGGCGACCGCACGGCGCTTGGGTATCGGGCCTATACGGCGGCGGGGCGGCTGCGCCTGCATGCGTTCACCTTTCGCGCCAGGCAGCCACCGGTTTCCGGCTGCACCCTTGCGATCACCCTGTGTCGCCTGGGCGTTCGGCGCGCGCTGGAGCGGTCCGGTCGTGCGACGGGGCGCCCGGGTCGCGCGAATGCGTACGCCCGGGCGGGTGTGACTCAGGTCACGAAGAAACTCGCGGCGGTCGGGAAATAACCGGGGACCTCTTCCCCGTTTGGCTGTGTGTCCGCGCGAAACGGGGACTAGCTCCCCGGATCGCAACGCCGCCCGACTCACCCGCCGTCGGTGGACCGACCGGCAAACCGGCGGGCGAGCAAAGGTCGGCCGAGTGGCCGGCCGACCGACTTGAGGAGTGCACCGTGCAAGCCGCGACGACCGCGAATCCCGAGCAGCGCAAGGCGACCCGGCCTCGCGCCGATGCCCTGCGCAACCGGGAGCGCATCGTCACCGCCGCCGGCGAGATGTTCGTCGAGTACGGCCCCGAGGTGCCGCTCGACGAGATCGCCCGCCGGGCCGGTGTCGGCAACGCCACGCTGTACCGCAACTTCCCGGACCGTGACGCCCTCGTACGCGAGGTCGTCTGCTCCGTCATGGACCGTATGGCGCGGGCGGCCGAGCAGGCGCTCGCGGAGACGGGTGACGCCTTCGGTGCCCTGGAGCACTTCGTGCACGCCTCCGCCGACGAGCGGATCAGCGCGCTGTGCCCGATGGTGTCCAGCACGTTCGACCGGCATCACCCCGACCTGGAAGCCGCCCGTGAAAGGATCGAACACCTCGTCGAGGAGGTCATGGACCGCGCCAAGGAGGCCGGGCAACTGCGCCCCGACGTGGGCGTCGGCGACGTGATGGTCGCCGTGGCCCAGCTCTCCCGGCCGCCGGCCGGCACCGGCTGCGGCAGCATCGACCGCTTCGTCCACCGTCATCTGCAACTGTTCCTGGACGGGCTGCGGGCCCCGGCCCGATCCGTCCTGCCGGGTACGACCGCGACCTTGGAGGACCTCCGCCGGGCCTGACCGACTGGAAGCCCAACCGGTCCCGAGCCGGCCGTGAGGCCGGCCGCGACCTTCCGACGCCGTTTTCTCCGTCTTTTCCAGCCCGTTCCGGCCTCTTTCCGCAACTTCCCGACTCTTCTCCTCTCGCCTTCCTGCCTCTCGCTGTCTCTCCCCGTCTCTGTCTGTCTCTCTGTCTCTGTCTGTCCCTGTCTGTTTTTTCCGTCACGAAGTCCCGAAGTGGGTACACCCATGTCTGAAACAGCCGCAAAGGCTCCCGGCGTCCCGGAGACGTCCGGTGATCCGGGCCGCTGGAAGGCGCTCGTCTTCATCGCGCTCGCCCAGCTGATGGTCGTGCTGGACGCGACCATCGTGAACATCGCGCTGCCCTCCGCCCAGCGCGACCTGGGCATCTCCGACGGCAACCGGCAGTGGGTCGTCACGGCCTACGCCCTCGCCTTCGGCGGACTGCTGCTCTTCGGCGGCCGTATCGCCGACCTCTGGGGCCGCAAGCGGGCCTTCGTGACCGGTCTGACCGGCTTCGCGGCGGCCTCCGCGCTCGGCGGAGCGGCCACCACCGGCGCGATGATGTTCGGCGCCCGCGCGCTGCAGGGCGTCTTCGGTGCGCTGCTCGCGCCCGCCGCGCTCTCCCTGCTCGCGGTGACGTTCACCGACGCCAAGGAACGCGCCAAGGCGTTCGGCATATACGGCGCGATCGCCGGTGGCGGTGGTGCCGTCGGTCTGATCCTCGGCGGATTCCTCACCGAGTACCTGGACTGGCGCTGGACGTTCTTCGTGAACATCCCGTTCGCGGTCGTCGCCGCGGCCGGCGCCTACTTCGTCATCCGCGAGCCGGCCGGCGGCCGCAACCGTGCGCCGCTCGACATCCCGGGCGTGGTGCTGTCCACCCTCGGCCTGGTCTCCCTGGTGTACGGCTTCACCCGCGCCGAGTCCGAGGGCTGGAGCGACACCCTGACCGTCTCGATGTTCGTCGCGTCCGCCGTTCTGCTGCTGGCCTTCGCGCTGGTCGAGTCGCGGGTGAAGGCCCCGCTGCTGCCGCTGCGCGTGGTCACCGACCGCAACCGTGGCGGGATCTACCTGTCGCTGGGCCTGGCGGTCATCGGGATGTTCGGCCTGTTCCTCTTCCTGACGTACTACCTCCAGGTCGTGCGGGGGTACACGCCGGTGCGGACCGGCTTCGCCTTCCTTCCGATGGTCGTCGGCATGATCACCGGCTCCACCCAGATCGGCACCCGCCTGATGACCCGGGTGGCACCGCGGCTGCTGATGGGCCCCGGCTTCCTGGTCGCCGCCACCGGCATGCTGCTGCTGACCCAGCTGGAGCTCGACTCCTCCTACGCCACCCTGCTGCTGCCCGCGATGCTGCTGCTGGGCCTCGGCATGGGTACGGCGTTCATGCCGGCCATGTCCCTGGCCACGCAGGGTGTCCAGCCGCGTGACGCGGGTGTCGCCTCCGCGATGGTCAACACCTCGCAGCAGGTGGGCGGCGCCATCGGTACGGCCCTGCTGAACACGATCGCGGCCTCGGCCACGACCTCGTACCTCCAGGACCACATCAAGGGTGCCGCCACCGGGCCCCAGCAGCAGCTGGTGCAGCTGGAGAGCATGGTGCACGGCTACACCAGCGCGGTCTGGTTCGCCGTCGGCATCCTGGTCGTGGCCGCCGTGATCGCCCTGACCCTCGTCAACGCGGGGCGTCCGGGCGGCACCAAGGTGACCGGGTCCGGCGCGGGCGCCGAGGACGAGGCGGCGGTGCCGGTCATCGCCCACTGACACCGGGGCACCCGATGAGGCGCCTGCTCAGAGCCTGCTGAGGCGCCCACCGGGGCCGTGAGCCACGTACCTGTCCCGTGCCTGTCCGCCCCTCAGCGGAGCCAGGGCAGGTCCGCACCCGCTTCGTCGGGCTGGAGTCCCTCGGCGACGATCTGCATGATCTCGCCGAGGGACTTCTGCTGTTCCGGGGTGAGACGGTCGAAGAGCGCCTGGCGTACGGCGGTCACATGACCCGGTGCGGTGCGGCGCAGCACCTGGAGACCCTGGTCGGTGAGGACCGCGAACTGGCCGCGCTTGTCGGAGGGGCAGTCCTCGCGACGCACCCAGCCGTTCTTCTCCAGGCGGGCGATCGCGTGGGAGAGGCGGGAGCGGGTGATCTTGGCGTCCATGGCCAGTTCGGTCATCCGCAGCCGGTACCGCGGGGCATCGGCGAGCTTGACGAGGAGGCCGTAGTAGATGTGCGGCATGCCCGCGTCGCGCTGGAGCTGGCGGTCGAGGTGGTCCTCGAGCAGGGTGGTGGCGTGCCGGTAGGAAAGCCAGACGCCCTGCTCCTCGGCGGTGAGCCAGCGGTGGGCGTCGGCGTCGGGGGGCGTGGATGCGGGCTCGGGTGCGGAAGCGGGTGCCGTGTTCATGAGTCCACTGTACGAGCAGCTTCTTGAACTTTAAACAAGTTGGACGTACCGTGGGGTTTGGAGCTTTAGTTTTCAAGCATCTTGCAGGGAGCCGCCATCATGTCCGCCGCCGCCCGAGAGCGCATGCCCGCCCTCTACCTCAGCCACGGTGCTCCGCCGCTCGCGGACGACCCGGTCTGGCCCGGCCAGCTCGCCGCCTGGTCCGCCGAGCTGCCCCGCCCCAAGGCGATCCTCGTGGTCTCCGCGCACTGGGAGGAGGCCCCGCTGGCCCTCGGTGCCATCGAGACGGTCCCCCTGGTCTACGACTTCTGGGGCTTCCCCGAGCACTACTACCGGGTGCGCTACGCCGCCCCCGGCGCACCCGAACTCGCCGAGAGCGTACGGAAGTTGCTGCGCGCACCCGGAATGCCCGTGCAGGACGTCCCGGACCGCGGCCTCGACCACGGCGCCTACGTCCCGCTCGTCGAGATGTTCCCCGCCGCCGACATCCCCGTGCTCCAGGTCTCCATGCCGACCCTCGACCCGGTCAGGCTCATGGACATCGGCCGCAGGCTGGCGCCGCTGCGCGACGAGGGCGTGCTGATCGTCGGCTCCGGCTTCTTCACCCACAACCTGGCCGCCCTGCGCCACGCCGGGGTGCCGAGCTGGTCCGCCGAGTTCGACGACTGGGGCCGGCGCGCCCTGGAGTCCCGTGACTGGGACGCCCTGCTGGACTTCCTCGACAAGGCCCCGGCCGGCCGGTACGCCCACCCGCGCACCGAGCACTTCGCCCCGCTGTTCGTGACCATGGGTGCGGCGGAGGCCGGGGGTGAGCTGGGTGCGCAGCGGACCGTGATCGACGGCTTCTGGATGGGCCTGGCCAAGCGTTCCGTGCAGTTCGGCTGAGACACGCGCGCCCCCGCTGCGTAAGACGAGGGTGTGGAGAGTCTTGGATTTTCCCGAGAGTCCGGGTTTGCGGCAACCTTCCGCGAGTGCGATTCGTCCATCAGGGTGGAAGGTGGTCGAAGAGGACGCTCTTTCCTGAAGTGGCGCCATCGGTGTGAGTGGGGTCTCGCATCCGGGGCGACCGGCGGGGTCCGTGAAGGATCCAGGACGCCCCTCGGCGCCGCCCTGACCTGCGGTTCCGCAGCCGTCGGCGGCAGAGTTCGACGGCTGCGGCGAGACAGGGTACTGCATGATCAGAAAATTGGCGGGCGGGTTGGGAATTCTGTCCGGATTCCAGTCGTTGTTTCCATCGGATGCCGGGCACCCGAGGAGAGTTCCGAGGCAGGTGCCGAGCATCTGAAGGACCACCCGCTGACCCACCATCGCAAGGGAGCACGCATGGCAACCCGTGCCGTCGCCCGTCGTCAGTCCGCCACCGGCGAGACGGCGAACGCGGCAAGCAGTGTTCGCGCCCATGGCGGCGAGATCGCCGATCGCGACCTGGTCGGCATGTATCTCGACGAGATCGCGCGTACACCGCTGCTCGACGCCGCCAAGGAGGTCGAGCTGTCCCAGATCATCGAAGCGGGTGTGTTCGCGCAGCAGATCCTCGACGGGCACGAAGGGACGAAGACGGACGCCGCCGACGAGGAGCTCCGGGCCCTGGTGGCCCAGGGGGAGCGGGCCAAGGACGTCTTCATCCGCTCCAACCTGCGCCTGGTCGTCGCGGTCGCCCGACGCTACCCGCGCAGCGGCCTGCCCCTGCTGGACCTGATCCAGGAGGGCAACGCGGGCCTGGTGCGCGCGGTGGAGAAGTTCGACTACCGCAAGGGCTTCAAGTTCTCGACCTACGCCACCTGGTGGATCCGCCAGGCGATCACGCGCTCGATAGCCGACCAGTCCCGCACCATCCGGCTGCCCGTCCACCTGGTGGAGGAGCTGGGCCGCATCCGCCGTGTCCAGCGCGAGTTCAACCGGGAGCACGGCCGCGACCCGGAGCCCGCGGAGATAGCCGAGGAGCTCGGCTCGACGCCCGAGCGTGTCTCGGACGTCCTCGACTGGGCCCGCGACCCGGTCTCGCTGAACATGTCGGTGGACGACGAGGGCGAGACCCAGTTCGGGGACCTGCTGGAGGACACCTCCGCCGTCTCGCCGGAGCAGTCGGTCATGACGCTGCTGCGCAGCGAGGAGCTCGACGACCTCATCGGCCGCCTCGACCAGCGCACGGCCTCGATCATCAAGATGCGGTACGGCATAGAGGACGGCCGCGAGCGTACGCTGACCGAGGTCGGCAAGGAGCACGGCCTGACGCGTGAACGCATCCGCCAGATCGAGAAGCACGCGCTGCTGGAGCTGAAGAAGCTGGCCCGCGACACCGGCTTCGACGCGGCGGCGTGAGGCCGTTCCGAGCGGGATCCGGCCATGGATTCGTCCAGGGACGCGCCCGCGCTGTCGTCGCGGCTCACGGTTGTCCGGGCGGACGACCCGGCCGGGGCGTGGTGAGACCGGGCGCGTGAGGCCGACGGTGCGCCGGGCGACCGCGTACGCCGGGTGGCGAAAGGCCGCGCGAACATGGCCGTGTACCGTCGCTTGAAGCGGCGGGGGCACGGGAACAACCTTTCCGAGCCCAGGAGTTCGGTTCCCGGACGGTTCCGTCCACCGGACCGGGCCCGTCCCCCTCGGGGACGCACAGATGTCCAGAGCCACGTCCCGACGCAATCCCCCCCGGCGCCGGGACCTTCCCAGAGCCGGGTTTCGGCGCCTCTCCCCCCGGGGCGCCGGAGCCCGGCTCCACTTGTGCCCTCCGGGCACGGTCCGGAGTAAGGGCGCGGGCGCGAGCCGGCCTACGGAACCTCCCCCGTGAGACCGGCGGGCAAGACGGCCTCCCCGCCCTCCCGTTGCGCCGCCCGGCCCTCTCCCTGCTTCGCGGCGCCCCCGCCGGCCCGCGTCAGCCGCGCGCCCAACCGCCGTACGCACTGCACGAGTTCATCAGGTTCCAGCACCGTGAACTCGTAGCCGAGCATCGCCAGCCGTACCGCGAGCCACTCCACCTTGTCGCCGACCGTGGCCCGCAGCCGGCACCCGCCCGTGTCGAGGGGCTCCAGCGGGCCGAGCCATGCGGGCAGCCGCGCCGCGACCACCTCGGCCGGATCGGTGAAGGTCACCGTGAACGTGTAGGTCTCCTGCCGGCGGTACACCGACTGCCGGAGGTACTCGGCCGCGCTCCCGGTCGGCAGTTCCCGCGGAGTGAACCGCGCACCGGTGGCGAAGGGCTCGCTCACCCGGTCGACGCGGAACGTCCGCCAGTCCGCCCGGTCCAGGTCGTACGCCACGAGGTACCAGCGCCGGCCGGTCGACACGAGCCGGTACGGCTCCGTCAGCCGCCGCGACACGGCTCCGTCCCCGGCCCGGTACGCGAACCGCAGCCGCTCGTACCCCGCCACCGCGGAGGCCATGACGGTGAGCGTCTCCGTGGCGACACTCGCCCCGTCCCCGCTGGTCAGCGGGGTCGTCGCGGCCTGAAGTGTGGAGACGCGGTGCCGCAGCCGGGTCGGCAGCACCTGCTCCAGCTTCGCCAGCGCCCGTACCGACGCCTCGTCCATGCCCTCGATCGCGTGCCCGGCTCCCGCGCGCAGCCCGACCGCGATCGCCACCGCCTCCTCGTCGTCGAGTACGAGGGGCGGCATGGCCTTGCCCGCGACCAGCCGGTAGCCGCCGTCGGACCCCTTGGTCGCCTGCACCGGATAGCCCAGCTCACGCAGCCGGTCGATGTCCCGCCGGACCGTGCGCCGGGACACCCGGAGCCGCTCGGCGAGTTCACCGCCGGGCCACTCCCGGGGGGTCTGGAGGAGGGACAGGAGCTGGAGGAGCCGGGCCGGAGTGTCCGTCGTCATACATACGAGCATGCCGCAGAAATAGGACATGATCTGACCTAATGCATGCATAGTGTGCCGTCATGTCCTCCACCGAAACCCCTGCCGACAGCCCGGCCCCGGTCCCGACGCAGGTCCCGAACTCGACCACGACGCCGGCCCCGGTCCCGCCCGCCGACCGCCGTCGCTGGTTCGCGCTGGCGATCGTGATGACCGCGGCCTTCATGGACCTCGTGGACGTCACGATCGTCAACATCGCCATTCCGTCCATCCAGCGGGACGCCGGCGCTTCCTTCAGCCAGATCCAGTGGATCACCGCCGGGTACGCCCTCGCCTTCGCGGCCGGTCTGATCACCGGCGGCCGGCTCGGCGACATCCACGGCCGCAAGCGGCTGTTCCTCCTCGGCATCGCCGGCTTCACCGTCGCCTCCGCGCTGTGCGGCTTCGCCGCGAACCCCGAGATGCTGGTCGCCGCCCGCATCCTGCAGGGCGCCATGGCGGCGATGATGGTCCCGCAGGTGCTGTCGATCGTGCACGCCACCTTCCCGGCGCACGAACGCGGCAAGGTCTTCGGCCTGTTCGGCGCGATCGTCGGCCTGGGCGCGGTCTCCGGCCCGCTGCTCGGCGCGCTGCTCACCGAGTGGAACCTGTTCGGGCTGGAATGGCGGCCGATCTTCCTGATCAACCTGCCGGTCGGCGTCCTGGCCCTCGTCCTCGGCAACCGCTTCATCAGCGAGTCCAAGGCGCCCCGGGCACTGAAGCTGGACCTCGTGGGGGCCGCCCTGGTCACCCTGGGCCTGCTGATGCTGCTCTACCCGCTGACCCGGGGCCGCGAGCTGGGCTGGCCGCTGTGGGGGTACCTCTCGATGGCGGGCGCGCTGGTGGTCTTCGCGGCGCTGGTGGCGTGCGAGCGGAGCAAGGCGGCGCGGGACGGCTCGCCGCTCATCGAACTGTCGCTGTTCCGGGTGAAGAGCTTCGCCGCGGGCATCGCGGTGCAGACCGTCTTCGGTGTCGCGCTGGGCGTGTTCTTCCTGGTCTGGACGCTGTACATGCAGGTCGGCCTGGGCTGGAGCCCGCTGCGGGCGGGCCTGACGGGCGTACCGTTCTCGATCGCCGTGTCCGCCGCGGCCGGGGTCTCCGTGCAGAAGCTGGTCCCGCGCTTCGGCCGCAAGGTGCTCCAGGCGGGCGCGCTGGTGATGGCGGTCGGTGTCCTGCTCTACATCGCGGAGTCCGAGCGGTACGGCCTGCGCATCGCCCCCTGGCAGATGGCGCTCCCGCTGGTCGTCATGGGCCTGGGCATGGGTCTGATCGTGGCGCCGCTGACCGACGCGGTGCTCTCGGAGGTCCCGCGCGAGCACGCCGGTTCGGCGTCCGGGCTGATCAACACCGTGCAGCAGATGGGCAACGCGCTGGGGCTCGGCCTGGTGTCGGTGGTCTTCTTCGGCGTCATCGGCGACCGTCTGACCCCGGCCGAGGTCGGCCCCGCCTTCGTCAACGCCTTCCAGCACGCGCTGGTGTGGGTGGCGGCGGTGCTGGGCGTCATCTTCGTCCTGATGTCGGCCCTGCCCAAGCGGCCGGGCCGGGAGGCGGAGGGCGCCGAGGGGGCCGGGGGGACGGGGGAGGCCGGGGAGCGTTCCGCGGTGGCGGAGCGGACGGGCGAGCTGGTCGGCTGACCTGCGCGAACGAGGGCCGAAGGCGCCCGGCACCCGAACGGTGCCGGGCCCTTCGGCGTCTGTGGGTGGCATTGGGCGCCTCGGCGTCTGGGTGGCGCTGGACCTGTCCGACGCACGAGCGGTGCTGGGGCTCAATGTGACCCGGACACAACCGGAAGTCCGTTCATGCCCGGTTAGATGCCCGAACCTGTTTACTTCTCCGACATCCCGGCGTACGCTCCGAGGAGAAACCACAAGTTCGGGCATCAGTCGGAGGCGGACGGACATGTACGCACCGGAGCGGCAACAGGAGATCCTCCGGCTCGCCCGGGACGGCGGCCGCGTGGACGTCGTGTCGCTCGCCGAGGAGTTCCAGGTGACGGCGGAGACGATCCGCCGCGATCTGAAGGCCCTCGACCGCGCGGGCCTGCTGCGCAGGGTGCACGGCGGCGCCATCCCGGCCGGCCGTCTCGACTTCGAGCCGGACCTCGCCGAGCGCGAGTCCACCGCGGCCGACGAGAAGGACCGCATCGCCAAGGCTGCCCTGGCCGAACTGCCTGCCGAGGGCACGCTGATCCTCGACGCCGGTACGACGGTGGCCCGTGTGGCCGCCGCCCTGCCCCTTGAGGCCTCGCTCACCGTCGTCACGCACTCCCTGCCGATCGCGGCCCGCCTCGCGGACCACCCCGGTCTGCAGCTCCACCTCGTGGGCGGGCGGGTGCGCAACCGCACGCGCGCCGCCGTGGACGCCTGGGCGCTGCGGGCCTACGGCGAGATCCGCGCCGACGTACTGTTCGTCGCCGCCAACGGCTTCTCCGCCGAACACGGTCTGACCACCCCCGACCTCGCCGAGGCCGCGGTGAAGCGGGCGGCGATGGCCGCCGCCCGCCGTGTGGTGCTGCTCGCCGACTCCGCCAAGCACGGCCAGGAGCACTTCGCCCGCTTCGGCGGTCTGGACGATGTGGACCTGCTGATCACCGACAGCGGATTGAGTCCCGAAGACGCGGCCGCCATCGAGCGCGGCGGCACGGAAGTAGTACGCGCATGATCGTCACCGTCACCCCCAACCCCTCCCTGGACCGCACCTACGAGGTCCCCGCGCTCGAACGCGGCCAGGTCGTCCGGGCCACCGGCGAGCGCATGGACCCGGGCGGCAAGGGCGTGAACGTCTCGCGCGCCGTCGCGGCCGCCGGGCGGCGCACGGTCGCCGTCCTCCCCCTGGGCGGCGCACCGGGCGCACTCGTCGCCGAACTGCTCGACGCACAGGGCATCGACGTCGCGCCGGTGCCGGTGGCCGGGGCCACCCGCTCGAACATCGCGCTCGCGGAGGCCGACGGCGTCCTGACGAAGATCAACGCGCCGGGTCCTGAACTCTCCGCAGAGGAGCAGGAGTTGCTGCTGGAGACCGTGCGGCGGCAGTCGCACGGCGCCGACTGGATCGCGTGCTGCGGCAGCCTGCCGCGCGGACTCGCACCGTCCTGGTACGCCGACCTGGTCGCGCAGGCGCACGCGGCCGGTGTGCGCATCGCCCTGGACACCTCCGGGCCCGCGTTGCTCGAGGCGCTGCGCGAGGGCCCGGACCTGGTCAAGCCGAACGCCGCGGAACTCGCCGAGGCCGTCGGGCGCTCACTGGCGACGGTCGGCGACGCGGTGAAGGCGGCCGAGGAACTCCGCGGACTCGGCGCGCGCACCGTGCTCGCGAGCCTGGGCGCCGACGGACAGCTGCTCGTCGACGACGCGGGCGCCTGGTTCGGCAGCGCGCGTGTGGATGCCGTCCGCAGCAACGTCGGGGCCGGCGACTCCTCCCTCGCCGGGTTCCTGATCGCCGGCGGCACCGGTCCGGAGGCCCTCGCCCTCGCCGTCGCCCACGGCGCGGCCGCCGTCCAGCTGCCGGGCAGCCTGATGCCGACCCCCGCCGACCTGGACCCCGCGGCGGTGACCGTCACACCGGACGTGCCGGTGGACCGCGCGCTGACGGAGCCGGTGACATGACCGGCCGCCCGCCCTGCACCCGGTGCCGTACGGCGCCTTCCACGGCCCGCACCCCTGACGACTCTCCCCGCACTCCCCGCTCCCCCCTCACCTCCCCCGTCCCCACCCCCGCCCACCTCAGTGACCGGGCGATACGCGCGCTAAGGAGCCCGCGATGAGCGACATGATCACCGCGGACCTGGTCGACCTCGACCTGTCCGCCGACACCAAGCAAGCGGCGGCGCGCTCCCTCGCCGAGCGGATGGTGGCCGAAGGCCGGGTGACCGACCTGGAGGGCTTCCTCGCCGACGTGGCCGCCCGCGAGGCGCAGATGCCGACCGGCCTGGACGGCGGCATCGGCATCCCGCACTGCCGCAGCGAGCACGTCGTCGAGCCGACGCTCGCCTTCGGGCGCAGTGCGACCGGGATCGACTTCGGCGCGACGGACGGCCCCGCCGACCTGATCTTCCTGATCGCGGCCCCGGCCGGCGCGGACGACGCCCACCTGAAGATCCTGTCCTCGCTGGCCCGTCAGCTGATGAACAGCGAGTTCACCTCCGCGCTGCGCTCGGTGGACGACGCGGCTGCTGCTGCCGCGCTCATTCGCGGGGACGAGGCTCCCGGCCAGGCCACGGCAGGTGGCGGGGGCGCCGGGGGTGCCGCGCGAGACGCCGAGGGCGCCTCCACGCGGGCGACGGACGCCCCCGAAGACACCGCCGCGACGCCGGGGGCGGCCTCCTCCGGCGCCGTGGCGGCCGACGCGACCCCGGCACCGGGCACGGCACCGGACGCGACCCCGGCACCGGACGGGACCGCCACGGACGCGAGCGTCACGTCGGCGGCCTCCGGCGCTTCCGGTACCGCCGGCGCTTCCGGCGACCGTCCGTTCCGGATCGTCGCCGTCACCTCCTGCCCCACCGGTATCGCGCACACCTACATGGCGGCCGAGTCGCTGGAGAACGCCGGCCGCGAGGCGGGCGTCGAGGTGGTCGTCGAGACCCAGGGTTCGGCCGGCTTCGACCGGCTCGACCCGGCGGTGATCGCGGCGGCCGACGGCGTGATCTTCGCCCACGACGTCCCCGTACGCGACAAGGACCGCTTCGCCGGCAAGCCGGTCATCGACGTCGGCGTGAAGGCGGGCATCAACCGTCCCGGCGAACTGATCACCGAGGTCCGCGCCAGGGCAGCGCGCGGCGAGGTGAGCGGCACGGCCCCCGCGCCCGGCGGTACGCCGGTCGAGCGGAGCGGCGAGCAGGGCGAGGGCTACGGCACGAAGCTGCGCAAGTGGCTCATGTCCGGCGTCAGTTACATGGTTCCCTTCGTGGCCGCGGGCGGTCTGCTCATCGCCCTCGGGTTCGCGATCGGCGGCTACGAGATCAACAAGGCGCCGTCGGTGATGGACCACTTCGTCTGGACCCAGGCCGACAGCTGGGCCGCCCTGCTGTTCCAGATCGGCGGCGTGGCCTTCGCCTTCCTCGTCCCGGTGCTGGCCGGCTACATCGCCTACGGCATGGCGGACCGCCCGGGCCTCGTCCCCGGATTCGTCGGCGGCTCGATCGCGCTCACCATCAACGCCGGCTTCCTCGGCGGTCTCGCGGCCGGCCTGATCGCCGGTGGCGTGGTGATGGCGATCCAGAAGGTGCGCATCCCGGCGGCCCTGCGCGGCATCATGCCGGTGGTGGTGATCCCGCTGATCTCCTCGGCGGTCGTCGGGTTCCTGATGTTCGTGGTCATCGGCAAGCCCATCGCCACCGCGCAGAAGGGCATGACCGACTGGCTGAACGGGCTGACCGGCACCAACGCCGTCCTGCTCGGCGCGCTGCTCGGCCTGATGATGTGCTTCGACCTCGGCGGTCCGGTCAACAAGGTCGCCTACACCTTCGCCACCGCCGGTATCGCGGTCTCCAACCCCAGCGACTCGGCCATGAAGATCATGGCCGCGGTGATGGCGGCCGGCATGGTCCCGCCGCTGGCGATGGCCCTGGCCACGACCGTGCGCGGCAAGCTGTTCACCCACACCGAGCGGGAGAACGGCAAGGCCGCCTGGGTCCTGGGCGCCTCCTTCATCTCCGAGGGCGCCATCCCCTTCGCGGCGGCCGACCCGCTGCGCGTCATCCCGTCGTCGATGGTCGGCGGCGCGCTCACCGGCGCCCTGTCGATGGTCTTCGGTGCCACGCTGCGCGCCCCGCACGGCGGCATCTTCGTGGTACCGCTGATCGGCAACCCGTTCCTCTATCTGGTCGCCATCGCGGCGGGCGTGTGCGTGACCACCGCCCTGGTGGTCGGCCTGAAGACCCTGCGCAAGCCGGCGCCGGGTGCGGCCGCCGCCGAGGCGGGCGGGGGAGCGCCGGCCGAGCCCGCCGACCGGAAGCAGCCGGTGACGGCCTGATCCGCCCCTTGCCTCCTTGTCCTTTTGGTGCACTGTGAGTTGTTCACGGCACCTGCGAGATACGTCACGGTCCGGGGTCAAAGTCCCGGACCGTGGTGTCTACTGGGACACATGCCTCAGCACGTCTCGACCCTGATGTGGATCGGTGTGGCCGTCCCCGCCGCGCTGACCGTCGCCTGCCTGATCGGGCTCGCCCGCATCCGGCGCGCCACCCGTCTCGAGACCGCTCGACAGCAGTCCGCCCCGAGGCCGGGCCTCCCGCTCCAGCGCGGTACCGGCCCCGGCCGGGAGTTCGTCGAACTGACCTCGGAGGAGAAGGACGCCTTCGCGGGTCTGGTGCGCCGACTCGGCAACGGCCGCTGAGGCTCACCCCGGCCGAGCCGGCGATCGTCACCGGCTGAAGGGCTCAAGGGCTCTACGGCAGGAGGGCTCTAGGACATCTGCGCCGCGCGCCGTTCCATCGCGCCGCGGGCCGCGTCCTCCGTCACGTACACCTCGCACATGTGGCGACCGTCGGGGGTAGCCGTGTGCTCGACCTCCCACAGGGAGATCTCCACGCCGCCGTCCAGCAGGAACGCGTGCTCGTAGAGCGAGAAGCACAGCCCGGCCCGGCCCGCGCGGCAGGGGCGGCCGAAGGCCTGGGTGATCCGGTGACCGGACGCCGCCGCCAGCAGGCACGCGACGTCCGCGCCCGGCCGGTCGGCGTTCTCCGCGCGCCGCAGCAGACGGCGTGCGTGGTCGGCCGAGTCGTCGGACGCGTACGAGTGCCGTGCCTGGGGCGGCGGCGAGAGCTGGACCAGGACCGGCAGTTCGAACTCCGGCGCGTCCGGCGGGAGCGGCAACCGGGCGGTGGCGGTGCTCAGCTCCTCCTCGTCGTCGTACACCTCGTGCTGCACCTCGCTGCCCGGCGCGGTGTTGTGCACCAGCTCCCAGAGGGTGAGCGCGGAGCCGTCGGCGAGCAACCAGGTGTGCCGGTAGGTCTCCCGGTGCAGTCCGGCGCTGTGGTGCGCCGAGTGCAACGAACCGTCGTAGGCCAGGGCGCAGTCGAGTCGCCGTATGGTCTCGTCGGGTAACTCGAAGGAGTTCAGGGCGCGGCCGAGGAGCCGCGCGAGGTGCTCCTCAGGAGACTCGGGCGACTCGCGTGGCTCGTACGCTGTCGTCTCGTACGGAACGCTCAAGGTTTCTCCCGGCGTTGCTGCATGTCACCTTGTGGGTGCATACCGTAGCCCCTCGGTCGAGCATCATGTCCGCGAACCGAGAAAACGTCCATGACGAAAACGGCCGGCCCGCGCGAGAAGTTCCCGCCGGAACCGAAATTCCGTCAAGATCCGCTGGTCAAGAGCACGTTGTGAAACAGGGTCCGGACTTCGGGCGCCGCGGAAGGTCAACGGGCGCCGTACAGCTCCTCGTAGGCCGGCCACTCCCCGCCCGGCCCGGTCACCGCCTCCGCCGCCCGCACCGCGCGGACGATCGCGCGGGTCACCTGGTCCGCGCCCGCCGCGAGGATCTCGTTCAGGGCGAGCGGGGCGCCGGGGTCCAGCGGACGCGCGCCGGTCGCCAGCGTGAACACCGTGTCGCCGTCGTTGAGCAGGTGCACCGGACGTACGGCGCGCGCGATGCCGTCGTGCGCCGTGCCGGCCAGCTTCTGCGCCTGCGCCTTGGTCAGGTCCGCGTCGGTGGCGACCACCGCCAGGGTGGTGTTCAGCGGAGGCGGCACGTTCCTCGCGGCGGCCTCGGCGAGGCGCCGCCGCGCGCGCTCGTGCACCCGCGCGTCGGGATACTTCACCGGTCCCTGGAACAACTCCCCGTACAGCACCCCCGTTTCCGGATCGACCGCCGATCCCACCGCGTTGGCCACCACCAGCGCGGCCACCGTGACGCCCGAGTCGAGCACCGTGCTCGCCGTGCCGACTCCTCCCTTGAGCGGTCCGACAGCCGCTCCGGTACCGGCGCCCACGCACCCCTCGGGCACCCGCCCGCCCACCTCGCTCGCCGCCGCGCTCTCGACCGCGGCGCGCCCGGTGGCCGCGTCCGGCCGGGCCCGGAAATCACCGCCGCGGCCCAGGTCGAACACGCAGGCGGCCGGTACGACCGGTACGACGTGCGAAGGATCGGGCCCGACCCTGACCCCGCGCCCCCGCTCCTCCAGCCAGGCCATCACTCCCGAGGCGGCGTCCAGCCCGTAGGCGCTGCCGCCGGTCAGGACGACCGCCTCCACCGTCCGCACCAGGTTGCGCGGATCCAGGGCGTCGGTCTCCTTGGTCCCGGGGCCGCCGCCGCGCACCTCCACGGCAGCGACGGCGCCGCCCTCCGGAGCGAGCACGACCGTCGTGCCGGTGAGCCAACCGCCGCCCGTGCGCGTCGCGTGTCCCACCCGCACGCCTTCGACGTCCGTCAGAGCGTCCACTGTCATGGGAGCCAGTCTCCCCGGCCGCACAGCACGTCACGCCGCACGCCGCGGACCGTACCCTTGAGGCATGAGTACCGCCCCTGAACCCGCCCCCGAACCGCGTGACCCGAAGGCCGCGCTGATCTTCGACGACCCGCTGAACCAGCAGTCCACGGACGACACCGACCGCGGGTGGGGCGAGCGCGCGGAAGGCGACCCGGCGGCCGACCTCAAGCGCTTCCTGGACGAGAAGCCTCCCCACCACCTCTGAGGCACGCGGGCCCGCCGGAGCGCGGACGCTACCGCTCGCCGTATTCGGAGTTGCGCCGGGCGGCGACCAGCTCGTCGCGTATCTCCTTGAGCACCTGCAGCTCGGTCACCTCCACGGTCTCCTCCGCGCCCTCCCTGGCCTTCTTCCTGGCCTCCTGGCGGGCCAGGAACTTCGCCATGGGCAGGACCATCAGGAAGTAGACCACCGCGGCCGTGATCAGGAACTGGAGCGCGGCGCCGAGGACCGAACCCCACATGATCCGGATGCCCTGATCGCCCTCGCAAGGGGCGCTCAGGCACGAGTTGTAATGGTCGAGGTTCTTGGTCCCGATCGCTCCGACGACCGGACTGATCACTCCCTTCACCACCGCGTTGACGATATTGGTGAAGGCGGCGCCGACGACCACCGCTACTGCCAGATCGACGACGTTCCCGCGCATCAGGAAGGCCTTGAAGCCCTGCCAGACGCTCGGGTCCCTCTTGTCGCTCACCTGCGGCTCCTCCTTGGACATGCGACTGCGATGTGCGGAACGAACAGCTCCGCAACCTACGGCTCACCACAAGGTCACCGCCAGCCTGGCCGTCGCACTCGCCCCCGCCAGCCCCGCAGCGGTGGAGCGCGGTACCGACAGCGCGACCAGCGCTCCGCCCCCGGCCACGTCGTCCACGGGCTCCGGGACCTTGGCCACCCGGGCTCCGTGCGCGACCACCCGGGCCTGGCCGCCCGTCGCCGGATCCTCCGAGGCGATCACGTCGACCCGGTCGCCGGGGCGCAGCAGCCGGACCGTGGCCGCGTCCGCGATGCGCACGGGCGCGATCACCATGCGTACCTCGTCCGCACTGCGGCCACCGGCGGCCCGACCGGCTCCGTCGGCCGGCGCCGGCCGCTCGCGGGCCGGTCCGCCGCGAGCGGGGTCCGGAGCGTCCCGCGTGCCCGCTGCCACGAGCGCGGCCGCGGTCACGGCGAGCCCGGCCGCCACCGCGCGCCCGCGGTGCCGTACGAGCCCGCGCAGTCCGTACCGCCCGCCGCGCACGCGCACCGGCGCGAAGTGGGGCACCTCACACGTGGCCGGGGCGTCCGTGCCGGGCGCGTACGGGGAAGAAGGCAGGCGCGGAGAGCGCGGGGGCGACGACGGCACCGGCGGGGACGAGGACGGCGGGGACGAAGACGGTGACGCGTACGGCGAAGACGGAGACGCATACGACGACGAAGACGCATACGGCGAAGACGGCACGGACATGCGGACCACCACCAGCGACGGGGATTTCGGCTTGCCACGCCCACGATGAGTCATCGCGCCGCCGCCCGCCGGAGCCCGTGTGCTACCCGCCGGTTGTGGACAACTCCCTCACTCGAAGGAGCAAGCCGCCGCCCGCTACGGCAGCGTGAACCCCGGGTCCATCCCGCCCAGCGCACCGGCGCACAGACAGTCCCGTTCCCCGGTCGCGGGCAGCGCGGCCACCGCGTCGAACAGGACGCCCCGCAGCCGTTCCACATTGGCCGCGAAGACCCGCAGCACCTCCTCGTGCGAGACGCCCTCGCCGGTCTCCGCGCCCGCGTCCAGGTCGGTGACCAGGGTCAGCGAGGTGTAGCAGAGCTCCAGTTCGCGGGCGAGCGCCGCCTCGGGGTGACCGGTCATGCCCACCACCGACCAGCCCTGCGCCTGGTGCCACAGCGACTCGGCCCGGGTTGAGAAGCGTGGACCCTCCACCACGACGAGAGTGCCGCCGTCCACCGCGTCCCAGTCCCGCCCGCGCGCCGCCTTCAGCGCGGCCGTGCGGCCCACCGGGCAGTACGGGTCGGCCATCGAGACGTGCACGACGTTCGGCACCGTGCCGTCGGTCCGCGGCAGCCCGTCGAAGTAGGTCTGCGCCCTGGACTTCGTACGGTCGACGAACTGATCGGGCACGAGAAGCGTGCCCGGACCGTACTCGGGGCGCAGCCCGCCCACCGCGCAGGGCCCGATCACCTGGCGCACGCCGACGGAGCGCAGCGCCCACAGGTTGGCCCGGTAGTTGATGCGGTGCGGCGGGAGGTGGTGGCCGCGGCCGTGCCGGGGCAGGAAGGCGACCCGCCGGCCGGCGACCTCACCGAGGAAGACGGAGTCGCTGGGCTCCCCGTACGGCGTCTCCACCCGGACCTCGGTCACGTCGTCGAGGAACGAGTAGAAGCCGGAACCGCCGATGACACCGATCTCTGCGTTCGCCATGACCAGCACACTAGCGCCACGCGCGCACGCCGAGGACCCCACCGTCCCACGACGGCGGGGTCCCGGCAGGAAGACGTCAGGCGGCGGAGCTGCCGGCCGAGCTCGCGGACGTCGAGGACGAACCCGACGACGAGGACGAGCCGGAGGTCGACCCCGACGAGGAGGACGACGACGAAGAGGACGACGAGGAGCTCGACGACTTCGACGCCGGGCTGCTGCTCGACGAGGAGCCTCGGCTGTCGTTGCGGTAGAAGCCGGATCCCTTGAAGACAATGCCGACCGCGGAGAACACCTTCTTCAGGCGGCCACCGCAACCGGGGCACTCGGTGAGTGCGTCGTCGGTGAACTTCTGCACCGCCTCGAGGCCGTCGCCGCACTCGGTGCACTGGTACTGATAGGTGGGCACTGTCTTCCTCCTGGCACTCTCACTCGATGAGTGCTAACGACGGTCCATAGTGACGTATTCCCGGGGATCAGTCCACTGTGACGTGGGCTCGGTGACCGACGCCACGTGCGACCGTGCGGCCCTGTGCCGGGGACGCGAGCCGTGACCTGAGTGCCACCAGGGTCAGCAGGGCCAGCACCGTGCCGGCCATCGGTACCAGGAAGCCGGCACCGCCCCACAGGCGGTCCTCCAGCTGTCCGGCGACGGTGACCGCCGCCGCCTGGCCGAGCGCGACCGCGCCCGTGAGCCAGGTGAACGCCTCGGTGCGGGCGCCGGCCGGGACCAGGCCCTCCACCAGGGTGTAGCCGGTGATCAGGGCGGGCGCGATGCACATGCCGACCAGGAGGCCGAGCGCCGCCAGGAGCAGCACCGAGTGCGCGGTCCACAGGGCGGACGCGGCCAGTGCCAGGGCGGTGTAGCCGACGAGGAGACGGTGCTGCGGGGCGTTCTTCCAGGCGATGGCGCCGCACACGACGCCGGAGAGCATGTTGCCCGCGGCGAAGGTTCCGTAGAGCACGCCGTTGAGGCCGGGCTCGCCGATCGACTCGGTGAACGCCGCCAGCGAGACCTGCATGCCGCCGAAGACCGAGCCGATGCCGAGGAAGGTCGCGATCAGCACCCGCACCCCGGGGACGCGCAGGGCGGAGGCGTGCTCCTCGCGCGCGTGCCCGCCGGTGACGGGCGGCTGGGTGCGCTTCTGCGCGGCGAACAGCAGACCGCCGACGAGGGTGAGCGCGGACTCGGTGACCAGTCCGGCGGCCGGGGTGACGGTCGTGCACAGGGCGGTCGCCAGGAGGGGGCCGACGACGAACGTCAGCTCGTCGGTGACGGATTCGAAGGCGGCCGCGGTGGTCATCAGCGGCGAGTTCTTGAGCGTCACGCCCCAGCGGGCCCGCACCATCGGGCCGGCCTGCGGCACCGAGGCGCCGGTCGGCACGGCCGCCGCGAACAGCGCCCACAGGGGGGCGTGCGCCAGCGCGAGCCCGGTCAGCGTCAGCCCCGCGAGGGTGTGCACGAGAACACCGGGGACCAGTACCGCGCGCTGCCCGTAACGGTCGGCGAGGCGTCCGCTGTAGGGCGCGAACAGTGCCATGGAGACGCCGGTGACGGCAGCGGTGGCGCCGGCCGCGCCGTAGGAGCCGGTGGTGTGCTGCACGAGCAGCACGATGGAGATGGTGAGCATCGCGAACGGCTGGCGCGCGGCGAAGCCGGGGAGCAGGAACGTCCAGGCGCCGCGGGTGCGCAGCAGCTGCCCGTATCCCGGGCGGGAGGATTCCGTCGCGGTCCGCGCCGGTTCGGTGCTGGTGACCGTGGATCCCACGGCCGTGCCTTTCTGCCGCCTGGTAGCGCGGGCCCGGGCGTGCGGGCGCGGCCGAGAGCTGTCCTCTTGCGCGGACTGCGGTAGATGCCGGCATCCACTGAGAGGGGGGATGCCCGGCCGCCATACGGTCACGCCAGCTCTGCGTCAGGCAGAGTTGGTTCGATCAGGGTGCCCCGTCATCGTACAGGGGCGCGGGGAACGCACCTCGTCATCGGTTGCCCGCCTCCGCGCCGCCGGCGCCCAGCCATCCGGCCAGCTTGCCGCCCCGGCCGACCGCGCGCAGCCGCTGTTCGGCCGCCTCCCGGACGGGGTCGGTGGCGACCACGAGGAGTTCGTCGCCGCGCCGCAGGGTGGTGGTCGGCAGCGGTACGAAGGACCTGCCCTCGCGGACGACCAGGGTGACCGCGGACCCGGACGGCAGCCGCAGCTCGTTGATCTCGACGCCGTGCATCCGCGATCCGTGGGGGATGGCGACGGAGAGCAGATGGCCGCGCAGCCGCTCAAGAGGCGCCGACTCGATGCCGAGGTCTGCGGCCTCGTCGCCGGAGCCCAGCCGCAGCTTGCGGGCCAGCCACGGCAGGGTCGGTCCCTGCACGAGGGTGTAGACGACGACCAGGACGAAGACGATGTTGAAGATGCGGTGGGTGGCGTCGACCCCGTTCACCATGGGGATCGTCGCCAGGATGACGGGCACGGCGCCGCGCAGTCCGGCCCAGGACATAAGGGTCTGCTCCTGCCACGGAACCCGGAACGGCAGCAGGCTCGCCACCACGCCCAGCGGGCGCGCGACCATGGTCAGCACCAGACCGATGACGAGGGCGGGCAGGACGTCGTCGAGCAGTTCGTGCGGGGTGACCAGCAGACCGAGCATGACGAACATGCCGATCTGGGCGATCCAGCCGAGTCCCTCGGCGAAGCCGCGGGTGGCGGGCCAGTGCGGCAGCTTGGCGTTGCCGAGCAGCATCGACGCGAGGTAGACGGCGAGGAAGCCGCTGCCGTGGGCCAGCGCGCCGGCGGCGTACGCCGTGACCGCGATGGCCATGACGGCGATCGGGTAGAGGCCTGAGGCGGGCAGTGCCACGTGCCGCAGCGCCCAGGAGCCGAGCCAGCCCACCGCCAGGCCGACGGCCGCGCCGATCGTCAGCTCCAGTGCTATCTCGCCCACCAGGACGTACCAGTGCTCGATCGGTCCCGCGGTGGAGAAGGCGACGACCAGGATGACCACCGGGGCGTCGTTGAAGCCGGACTCGGCCTCCAGCGTGCCTGTCACGCGCGCGGGGAGGGGGATCCTGCGCAGCACGGAGAAGACGGCCGCCGCGTCCGTGGAGGACACCACCGCGCCGATGATGAGCGACTGGCGCCATCCCAGACCGCTGAGGTAATGGGCGGCGGCCGCGGTGACGCCGACGCTCACGGCGACACCGACCACCGCGAGGGCCGTGGCGGCCGGAAGGACGGGCTTGACCTCCTTCCACTTCGTGCCGAGACCGCCCTCGGCGAGGATCACGACGAGGGCCGCGTAGCCGATGACCTGGGTCAGTTCGGCGTTGGTGAAGTGGATGCCGCCGAGCCCGTCCGAGCCCATGACGACGCCTATCCCCAGGTAGACGAGCAGGCTGGGGAGCCCGCTGCGCGAGGAGACCCGGACCGCTGCGACCGCGACGAGCAGGACGACCGAGCTGGCGAGCAGGAGCTGGTTGAGGTGGTGAACAGTCAGCAGCGGTTCCTTCCGCGAGTTCCCGGTTTACTTCGTTACCTTACCTAACTCTTGACGCTTTCTTGACGCGGTCCGTGACGAAATGGGGATGCCCGACCACCGCTGGACCCGACTCCGCGTCAAGTGCTACCGGGCCCTGCGCCTATGGTTGCTCCAGCGCTCATTCGAAGTCACAGCCCGACCTGCCGCTCGCGTTAGGACAGCAAGGACAGCGATGCCCCCGAACACCACCGCCTCAACGGGTGACAAGGCCGGCAAGTCCGGCAGGAAGAAGGGGCGAAAAGCCCGCTTGGCCGTGCTTGTCCTGGTGATGGCTCTCATCGGCGGCACCGCCTACGGCGCTTACTGGTCCGTCAGTACCGTGCGCGCCTCCTTCCCGCAGACCAAGGGCACCATCACGCTGCAGGGCCTGTCGGGCCCCGTGGACGTCAGACGGGACGGCTACGGCATCCCGCAGGTCTACGCCTCCGGCGCGGAAGACCTGTTCATGGCGCAGGGCTTCGTCCAGGCGCAGGACCGGTTCTACGAGATGGACGTGCGCCGGCACATGACGTCCGGGCGCCTGTCGGAGATGTTCGGCAAGGGCCAGCTCAAGAACGACGAGTTCCTGCGCACGCTGGGCTGGGACCGGGTCGCCCGGCAGGAGTACGACAAGACGCTGTCGGCCTCCACGAAGAAGTACCTCCAGGCGTACACCGAGGGCGTCAACGCCTACCTCAAGGGGCGGGCGGCCAAGGACATCTCCCTGGAGTACGCGGCCCTGGGCTTCGCCAACGACTACAAGCCCGGGCAGTGGACCCCCGTCGATTCGCTGGCCTGGCTGAAGGCGATGGCCTGGGACCTGCGCGGCAACATGCAGGACGAGATCGACCGGGCCCTGATGACCAGCCGTCTCGGCCCCAAGCAGATCAAGGACCTGTACCCGGACTACCCGTACAGCAGGAACAAGCCGATCGTCGGCGAGGGCCAGTACAACACGCTCACTCAGGCGTTCGAAGCGGGCGGCGACACCACGGGCACGGGTGCCGGAACCCCGACCGGTACAGGTACCGGTACCGGCACGGGCATCGGTACCGGCACGGGCACCGACGCCTCGACCGGCCTGGGTAGCGGCACCACGACCACGGGTTCGACGAGCACGGGCGGCGCAGTCGGCGCCGGCACCGCGACGGGCGCGGGCGGCTCCTCCGACGTGCAGAGCCAGCTGATGGGCCTGCACGACGTCCTGGACGGCCTCCCGACGGCCGTCGGCGTCAACGGCAACGGCATCGGCTCCAACTCCTGGGTCGTCGCCGGCCGGTACACCATCACCGGCAAGCCGCTGCTCGCCAACGACCCGCACCTGTCCGCGTCGCTGCCCTCGGTCTGGTACCAGATGGGCCTGCACTGCCGCGAACTCTCCAAGGCGTGCCCCTACGACGTCACCGGCTACACCTTCGCGGGCATGCCCGGTGTGGTCATCGGCCACAACCAGGACATCGCCTGGGGCATGACCAACTCCGGTGTCGACGTCACGGACCTGTACCTGGAGAAGCTCAGCGGCAACGGCTACCTGCGCGACAACAAGACGGTGCCGTTCAAGACCCGCCAGGAGACCATCAAGGTCGCCGGCGGCGCGTCCAAGACGATCGTCGTGCGCGAGACCGACGACGGGATGCCCCTGCTGTCCGACCGGTCGAGCGAACTGATGACGGTCGGCAAGAAGGCCACGGTCACCACCGCGGCGCCCGACCGCGGCGACGGCTACGCGATCGCCCTGAAGTGGACCGCGCTGGAGCCGGGCACCACCATGGACGCCGTCTTCGCCATGAACAGCGCGAAGGACTGGAACTCCTTCCGGTCGGCCGCGGAGCTGTTCGACGTGCCCTCGCAGAACCTGGTCTACGCCGACACCAAGGGCAACATCGGCTACACGCTGCCCGGCCGCATCCCCACGCGCGCGAAGAACGACGACGGCTCCGTCCCGGCGCCGGGCTGGGACTCCGGCTACGACTGGACCGGCTACATCAAGCCGCAGGAACTGCCCTACGAGTACAACCCCAAGCGCGGCTACATCGTCACCGCCAACCAGGCGGTCGTCGATCCGGCGACCTACCCGTACACGCTCACCACGGACTGGGGCTACGGCACCCGCAGCCGGCGGATCACCGACCTGATCCAGAAGAAGATCGACGGCGGCGGCAAGATCTCCACCGACGACATGCGCCAGATGCAGATGGACAACAGCAGCGCGATCGCCAACCTGCTGGTGCCCAAGCTGCTGAACATCGACATCGGCGACAAGGACGTCCGCCAGGCGCAGAAGCTGCTGGAGGGCTGGGACCGCACGCAGGACGCCGACTCGGCCGCCGCCGCGTACTTCAACGCCGTCTGGCGCAACGTCCTCAAGCTGGCCTTCGGCAACAAGCTGCCCAAGGAACTGCGGGTCAAGGGCCAGTGCCTGTGGGTGGAGCCCGCCGGCAACACCGGCCCCGCCGACCAGAACCAGAAGGTCCGCGAGTGCGGTCAGCGCGACGCCGACCAGGCGCAGCCCGACGGCGGCGACCGCTGGTTCGAGGTGGTCCGGGCGCTCGTCGACAAGCCGGACAGCGACTGGTGGAAGACCCCGGCGTCCGGCACCCGTCCCAATGCGGACAACCGCGACGAGCTCTTCAAGCGCGCGATGATCGACGCCCGCTGGGAGCTGACCGCCAAGCTCGGCAAGGACATCGACACCTGGAGCTGGGGCCGGCTGCACCGCCTGTTCCTGAAGAACCAGACCCTGGGCACCGAGGGGCCGGGCGTCCTGCAGTACGTCCTCAACCGCGGACCCTGGAAGCTGAGCGGTGGCGAGGCCGCGGTCAACGCCTCCGGCTGGAACGCCGCCGGCGGCTACGGCGTGGTGTGGGTGCCGTCGATGCGGATGGTGGTCAACCTCGGCGACCTCGACAAGTCCAAGTGGATCAACCTCACCGGGGCCTCCGGGCACGCCTTCAGCTCCCACTACACCGACCAGACGGGCAAGTGGGCCAGGGGCGAGCTGCTCTCGTGGTCCTTCTCGCCGGACGCGGTCGGCAAGAGCACGAAGGACACGCTGGTGCTCAAGCCGTGACCCGCTGAGGCCACCACGGCGACGAAGGCCCTCCACGCGCACGCGTGGAGGGCCTTCGCCGTGCCGGAGCCGTGCCGGCCGTGTCCGACACCGCGCGCGTCAGGTGAAGCGGCGTACGCCCGACGGTGTCACCACGGCCTGCACCGGACGGTCGTGGGACTCCTCGGGAATGTGCTCCACGACCTCCGTGTCGTACAGCAGGACCACGAGGGCGGGATGTGCCCGCGCCGCCTCCAGGCGGGCCAGGACACGGTCGTAGGATCCGCCGCCGCGCCCCAGGCGCATCCCGCGCGCGTCGACGGCCAGGCCGGGCAGCAGAACCACGTCGGCGGTCGTCACGGCGTCCGGGCCGAGGCGCTCTCCGGTCGGCTCGAACAGTGCCATCCGCCCGCCGTGCTGCACGCGCGCGAGGGAGCCCTCCCCGGTGTACGCGCCCCAGTCCAGGTCGTTGTCGGGCAGCAGGGCGGGCAGCAGCACGCGCGCGCCCCGCGCGCGCAGCGCGTCGAGCAGCGCGGGGGTTCCCGGTTCGGTGCCCACGGAGACGTACGCGGCGATCGTGCGCGCCTGAGTCAGCTCGGGCAGTTCCAGGGCGCGCTCCGCCAGCGCGTGCGCGGCCTCCCGCACTTCATCCACGGTCAATGTCTTCCTCACCGTGAGGATTTCTCGTCGCAAGGTTCGCTTGGCAGGGTCCGCACTGCGTCCGATGTGGCTCACTTGTCCTTCCGTACCCTTCCTTAATCCGGCATTTCTTTTCATATGAGAGTCAATTAACCGGAGAGGCAGATTCCCCGCAAAGGCAGCGGATAGGGTTGCGGCCATGACACAGGCGCACCCCAGGATCAGCAAGGCTGTCATTCCCGCGGCAGGTCTTGGCACCCGGTTCCTGCCGGCCACCAAGGCCACTCCCAAGGAGATGCTGCCGGTCGTCGACAAGCCGGCGATCCAGTATGTGGTCGAGGAAGCCGTCTCCGCGGGCCTCGACGACGTCCTCATGGTGACCGGTCGCAACAAGCGGCCCCTGGAGGACCACTTCGACCGCAACTACGAGCTGGAGTCGGCCCTGGAGAAGAAGGGCGACGGCGAGCGGCTCGCCAAGGTGCAGGAGTCCAGCGACCTCGCGACGATGCACTACGTCCGCCAGGGCGACCCCAAGGGCCTGGGCCACGCCGTGCTCTGCGCCGCCCCGCACGTGGGCAGCGAGCCCTTCGCCGTCCTGCTCGGCGACGACCTGATCGACCCCCGCGACCCGCTGCTCCAGCGGATGATCGAGGTCCAGGAGACCTACGGCGGCAGCGTGATCGCCCTCATGGAGGTCACGCCCGAGCAGATCCACCTCTACGGCTGCGCTGCCGTGGAGGCCACCGAGAACGGCGACGTCGTCCGGGTGACCGGTCTGGTCGAGAAGCCGGACGCGGCGCAGGCCCCCTCCAACTACGCGATCATCGGCCGTTACGTCCTCGACCCGCACATCTTCGACGTACTCCGCAAGACCGAGCCCGGTCGCGGCGGCGAGATCCAGCTCACGGACGCCCTCCAGCACCTGGCCGAGGCGCACGCGTCGGCGGCCACCGACGAGCAGCGGGCCGGCGGTCCGGTGCACGGCGTCGTCTTCAAGGGCCGCCGCTACGACACCGGTGACCGCGGCGACTATCTGCGTGCCATTGTCAGACTCGCGTGCGAACGTGAAGACCTGGGCCCGGACTTCAGGGCCTGGCTTCAGCGGTACGTAGCCGAGGAGATGTAACGACGTTGAGCAGCGCCGAGCCCCGCACCGCCGGCCCGGACCACCTGTGGTCGGTGGACGAGCACCTGGAGGACATCCTCACCACCGTCCGCCCCCTGGAACCCATCGAGCTGCAGCTGCTCGACGCCCAGGGCTGCGTCCTGGTCGACGACGTGACGGTGCCGCTCTCCCTGCCGCCGTTCGACAACAGCTCCATGGACGGCTACGCGGTGCGGCTCGCGGACGTCTCGGGCGCGAGCGAGGAGTTCCCGGCCGCCCTGGAGGTCGTCGGGGACGTCGCGGCGGGCGCGGCCGGCCTGCTCCGGGTGGGGCCGGGACAGGCGGCGCGGATCATGACCGGTGCCCCGCTGCCGCCGGGGGCCGAGGCGGTCGTCCCCGTGGAGTGGACGGACGGAGGGCTCGGCGAGGGCCCGGTGAACACGATGCGCGCCCGCAGCCTCGCCCCCGAGGGCGCCGGCGGGCACGTACGCGTGTACCGGCCCGCCGAGGCACGCGCGCACGTGCGCGCGAAGGGCAGCGACGTGGAGGCGGGAGAGTGCGCCCTGCGGGCCGGAACGGTCCTCGGGCCGCCGCAGATCGCGCTGCTCGCCGCGATCGGGCTCGGCACGGTCCTGGTGCGTCCGCGCCCGCGCGTGGTGGTGATGTCCACCGGCAGCGAACTCGTCCAGCCCGACGAGCAGCTCGGCGACGGCCAGATCTACGACTCCAACAGCTTCGCCCTGACCGCGGCCGCCCGGGACGCGGGAGCCATCGCCTACCGGGTGGGCGCCGTCCCCGACGACCCCGACACCCTGCGCTCCACCATCGAGGACCAGCTCGTCCGCGCCGACCTGCTGGTCACCACCGGCGGGGTGAGCGTGGGCGCGTACGACGTGGTCAAGGAGGCGCTGTCCCACGTGGGGGACGAGGACGAGCCGGGCGGCGGAGTGGAGTTCCGCAAGCTCGCCATGCAGCCCGGCAAGCCGCAGGGCTTCGGGACCGTCGGCGCCGACCACGTCCCGCTGCTGGCCCTGCCGGGCAACCCGGTGTCCTCGTACGTCTCCTTCGAGCTGTTCGTCCGCCCCGTCATCCGCACCCTGATGGGCCTTCGGGACGTCCACCGGCCGACCGCCCGCGCGACGCTGGCCGCGGACCGGGCGCTGACCTCGCCGAAGGGACGCAGGCAGTTCCTGCGCGGGGTGCACGCGGACGGCGAGGTCAGGCCCGTGGGAGGCGCCGGATCCCATCTGGTCGCCGCCCTCGCGCTGGCCGACGCGCTCATCGTCGTGCCCGAGGACACCGAGTCCGTCGAGCCCGGCGCCGAGGTCGAGGTGGTCCTGCTCGGCTGAGCCGCGCGGGGTGGCGGTACCGTGTCGCGCACAACAGGCCCGTGCGCCGCACGGCGACGGGCCCGGACCTGGAGCCCCACACGATCATGACTGTGCCATCCCGGGGGGAGACCCCCGGACCCCCAGCGCCGGACCGGCTGACGCACATCGACGACGCGGGCGCGGCCCGCATGGTCGACGTCTCCGGCAAGGACGTGACCGCGCGCACCGCCCGCGCCAGCGGCCGCGTCCTCGTCTCGCCCCGCGTGGTCGAGCTGCTGCGCGGCGAGGGGGTGCCCAAGGGCGACGCCCTCGCCACCGCGCGGATCGCCGGGATCATGGGCGCCAAGCGCACCCCGGACCTCATCCCGCTGTGCCACCCGCTGTCGGTGTCCGGTGTGAGACTGGAGCTGTCGGTCGCGGACGACGCCGTGGAGATCGAGGCCACGGTGAGGACCACGGACCGCACGGGCGTCGAGATGGAGGCGCTCACCGCGGTGTCCGTCGCCGCGCTCACCGTGATCGACATGGTCAAGGCGGTCGACAAGGGAGCGGTCATCACGGACGTACGGGTGGAGGAGAAGACGGGCGGCAAGTCGGGCGACTGGAGCCGGACATGACACTGGACGCGTCGGCCGGAGGCGCGCTGCTCGCGCCGTACAGCGCTCTTGTGGTCACGGCCTCCAATCGGGCCGCCGCCGGGGTCTACGAGGACACGGGCGGTCCGCTGGTCGCCGAGGGCCTGCGGCGCGCCGGCTTCGCCGTCGACGGGCCGCAGGCCGTACCGGACGGGGACCCGGTGGAGGCCGCGCTGCGCGCCGCCGTCGAGGCCGGTTACGACGCCGTCGTCACCACCGGAGGCACCGGCGTCTCGCCCACCGACCGCACGCCCGAGGCCACCCGCCGGGTGATCGAGACCGAGGTGCCGGGCATCGCGGAGGCCATCCGGGCGTTCGGCATGCGGAAGGTGCCGACCGCGGCGCTGTCCCGGGGGCTGGCCGGAGTGGCCGGAGGGACGCTGATCGTCAACCTGCCGGGCTCGACGGGCGGGGTGAAGGACGGACTGGCCGTCCTGGAACCGCTGTTGAGGCACGCCGTCGACCAGGTGCGCGGCGGCGACCACGCCAGACCCGGTGCCGGCAGTGGGGGTGCGAGCTGAACAGCCCATCCTGGCCCGTCGTGCTCGCGGAGGGCGATGTCGTCCTCCGGCCGATAAAGCTGCGCGACCAGCGGGCCTGGCGCGAGGTGAACCGGCGCAACCGGGACTGGCTCAGGCCCTGGGAGGCGACGATTCCGCCGCCCACGCCCAGCGGGCCCATCACGCACCGGCCGACCTACCGGCAGATGGTGCGCCACCTCAGGTCGGAGGCGCACGCGGGCCGGATGCTGCCGTTCGTCATCGAGTACCAGGGGCGCCTGGTGGGGCAGTTGACGGTCGCGGGGATCACCTGGGGCTCGATGTGCTCGGGCCACGTCGGCTACTGGGTCGACGAGTCGGTGGCCGGCCGCGGGGTGATGCCGACGGCCGTGGCGATGGTGGTGGACCACTGTTTCCGCACGGTGGGGCTGCACCGCATGGAGGTCTGCATTCGGCCCGAGAACGGTCCGAGCCGGCGCGTGGTGGAGAAACTCGGATTCCGCGAGGAGGGCCTGCGGCCCCGTTATCTCCACATCGACGGTGCCTGGCGCGATCACATGGTGTTCGCGCTCACCGCGGAGGAGGTGCCCGACGGGCTGCTGAACCGCTGGCGCCGGACCCGTTCCCTGCGGACGCCGAAGGGGAATCGCACCTCACCCGGAAATTGAATGAATGTTCGAAATTGATCGGCCGGCGATCTGAACCGGACCCGCTCCCGATCGTGCGGGTGGCAATGAATTCCCCTCCTTGACGTCCTGTTGATCACATCGATCGCAAAAAAAGTTCGAAATATCAGCCAGATCGTGCGACACACCGGCGCAATTGGCAGATGGCCTCACGCAAACCCCTCTACCGTGTGAGGCGTGAGCAGCAGCGGCCTCATCTACGCAGTCATCGTCGGGGCCTGGGCCGCCTACTTGGTGCCGATGTGGCTCCGTAGGCAGGACGAGCTGAACGAGGCCCGTCCGACGGAACGCTTCAGCACCGCCATCCGGTTCCTGTCCGGACGGGCGGGGATGGAGCGCCGGTACGCCAAGGACCTCAGGGCGCGCTCCGCCGAGGAGGGGGAGCCCGCCGACGGGGAGCCGGACGCCGTCACCGACTCGGTGGACGTCCGGGCCTTCGCCATGCCCCCGGACCGTTCTTCGCCGGAGCGCCGGCAGCCGCCGGCACGGGACGGGCGGGAACCGGCCCGCGGCCACGACGAGCGCGAGCCGGCCGCCAAGCCGGCCGCCCGGGCCGCGTCACCGGCGGCGGCACCGCCGGCCGGCGTGTCCGCGCGTCCGCCCGCCGAGGCGTCCGCGCACCCGCGGGTACCCGCTACCCGGCGCCCGCCGCGCGCGGAGGTGTCCGCGGCGCGTGCCCGGCGCTCGAAGGTCCTCGCCCGCCGCAGACGCACCACCGTCATCCTCTTCCTCGCCTTCACCCTCGGCGCGATCGTCGCCGCGGTCGGCGGGCTCACCTTCCTGTGGGCGCCCGGAGCGCCCGCCGTGCTGCTCAGCGCGTACATCGCGTACCTGCGCTCCCAGGAACGGCACCGCTTCGCCTACCAGATGGACCGCCGCCGCGCCGAGGTCGCCGCGCAGCGGCTGCGCGAGAGCCGCCGTCAGCCGCGTCGGCGCACACCTCTGGATCCCGCCGCGGACGAGCCCGACGCGGGCCCCGAGCCGGAGACGGACCCGGACCTGTCCGCCCTCGCCGCCGACCGGCGGGCCCTGGTCGAGCAGACCGACCACGCCGAGTGGCTCGACCAGCAGCGCGAGCGCCAGCACCGCCCCGGCCAGGGCGACAGCTGGGACCCGGTGCCGGTGCCGCTGCCCACCTACGTCACCGCCCCGGTCGCCCCGCGTGCCACCTCCGACGTGGACCTCGGCGCGCCGGACGCCTGGAGCTCGGCGCGGTCCTCCGCCGCCGTGCCGGAACAGGAGGCGGCGGCCCCGGCCACGCCCGAACCGGAGCCGCACACCGAGGACAGGCCCGCCGCCGACGGCCGCACCGACGCCCGCCGCGCAGCCTCGGCCCGCCGCTCCCGCGAGCGCGGCCGCACCCCGCTCTTCGACCAGTACGAGGAGGGCGACCGCCCCCGCGCGGCCAATGAGTGACTCCCGCCCCTGACCAGCCCGGCAACGGATTACCAACCACCCGGACGAGGATGCTAGAGTTTCACTCGTTGCAAGGGCCTGTGGCGCAGTCCGGTAGCGCACCTCGTTCGCATCGAGGGGGCCAGGGGTTCAAATCCCCTCAGGTCCACGCAGCTCAAAGCCCCGGTCGGGAAACCGACCGGGGCTTTGACGTGTCGTGCGGCAGCGAAGTACGGCAACCGCTCCGGATCCTGCTGCCCAAGGTGCCCGCCGGGCTTCCGCGGCGCCCGGCGCGTCGGCGGACTGTCCGCACTCGACGACGAGCTGTGTCCAACCGACGCCTGTGGGCCTGGATGTGATCCAACTCCGCTTTTCTGCTGGAGAGTTGACCTACCGGGCAGAGCTGGGCGGCATGCGCTGGTGATCAGACGGCGGTCCTCGCCGGGGTGGCGGTCATGGTCGACAGCCCGCTCAAGATGCGATCGCTCAAAGGGCGGCTAGCGTAGGTGAGAGGGAGCCGGAACCCGGCAGTTCGCCCCTTCCGGTGGATCCTTGAAGACCGCAGCCTCGGCGCATTCGTGAAACCCCCCCGCACTGGGGGACTACGGAGCCGGGCAGGGAAGCTCTTCCCGCCATGACGTGTGGGGGAATTCAAGATCACGTCGCGCATCTTCCATGGCCGCGGCCGACAATCGCGCGTCCGACAGCGCGCAAGTCGATCAAGTGGAAGGCACAGATCATGCAGGCACAGCGTCTGAAGCACCTCTTTGCGGTTACCGCAGCCGGCGTTCTCGTGGCCGGTGGTGCCGCGATCGGTGCGGCGGGGACCGCAGCTGCTGCTCCGGCTCACGCCCCGCAGACCGCCGTGAGCTCCTACGGTGAGGCCGGAGGCGGCGGCCACGGCGGCGGCGGCCACGGCGGCGGCGGCCACGGCGGCGGCCACGGCGGCGGCCACGGCGGCGGCTATGGCGGTCACGGTGGCTATGGCGGTCACGGCGGCTACGGCGGCCACGGCGGCTATGGCGGCCACGGCTACGGCGGCTATGGCGGTCACGGCTATGGCGGCTATGGCGGTCACGGCTACGGCGGCTACGGCGGTCACGGCGGCTATGGCGGCCACGGCTACGGCGGCTATGGCGGTCACGGCTACGGCGGCTACAGGTAGTCACCGCTCAGCGCCTACGGAGCGCGGTGTGTGACCGTTGTACGGCTCTTCAGCCGGAGCACACACGCACACCGCGCCTCCGTCGGCAACTGTGCCGAGTGGGCGACGAGCAAGGTCGGCCGGAGTCACGCTGCGGGAAACCGCGAAGAACTGTGGGCCAGGGTTCGAATTTCATCAGGTCCACGCAGCTCGAAGCCCTGGTCGGGAAACCGGCCAGGGCTTCGACGTGTTTCGCGAAGCCCCCTCCGGGCTCGGGTCAGGGCCGGAGCGGCTTTGCCAGACAGATGCTTGATTCGTACTCACGGTAGTAGCCGAACTTCGTGCACGGTTCGTAGCCGCTGGAGCTGTACAGGGCGACGGCCTCCGGCTGTTGGTCGCCGGTTTCCAGGACCATGCGGAGGCGGCCGGCGTCGCGGGCATCGGCCTCCAGGGCGGCGAGGAGGCGGCGGGCCAGGCCGCGGCCGCGCATCGGCTCGGTCACGTACATACGCTTGAGTTCGGCGTCGCCGTCCTCGTTGCCCTCGGCGTTCTTGTCCTGGCTGCGCCATCCGCCCGTGGCGACGGGGGTGCCGTCCTCGTCGTAGGCGATCAGGTACACGCCGTTCGGCGGCCGGAAGTCGGCCGCGTCGAGGGGGGTGGCGTCGCCGCCGTCGCCGTAGCGGATGTGGTACTCGGCCTGCACCTCGTCGTTCAGCTTGACGGCGTCGGGGTGGTCGAAGGGCACGGGGCGGATGTTCATGTGGGAAACCGTATGTCCAGGCGGAGGAGGGAGGCGGAGGCCTTTGGGAAGACCTCGTCCAGTGTGCCGGTAAGGTGCCCGGGTGCTGACTGTGACCTCCGTCAATGTGAATGGCCTGCGCGCCGCCGCCAAGAAGGGCTTCGTGGAGTGGCTCGCGGGGACCGGGGCCGATGTGCTGTGCCTCCAGGAGGTGCGGGCCGAGCCGCACCAGTTGCCGGAGCCGGTCCGTACGCCGGACGGCTGGTACGTCGTGCACGCGCCGGCCGCGGCCAAGGGACGGGCCGGTGTCTCCCTCTACACCCGCCGCGAACCCGACCGGGTCCGGGTGGGGTTCGGATCGGCCGAGTTCGACGGCAGCGGACGCTATGTCGAGGCCGACCTGCCCGGTGTCACGGTCGTCAGCCTGTACCTGCCGTCCGGCGAGGTCGGCACCGAGCGGCAGGACGAGAAGGTCCGCTTCATGGACGAGTTCCTCGCCCATCTCAAGGAGTTGCGGGAACGGGCCGCCGCCGACGGCCGCGAGGTCCTCGTCTGCGGCGACTGGAACATCGCCCACCAGCAGGCCGACCTCAAGAACTGGCGCGGCAACACCAAGAACTCGGGCTTCCTGCCCGAGGAGCGGGAGTGGCTGAGCACGGTCTTCGCGCCCGAGGCCGGCGGGTACGTCGACGTCGTGCGCGCACTGCACCCGGGCGGCGAGGGACCGTACACCTGGTGGTCCTACCGGGGGCGGGCATTCGACAACGACACTGGATGGCGGATCGACCTCCACGTGGCCACGCCCGGTCTCGCCGCCAGGGCCGTCAAGGGGTACGTCGAGCGGGCGGCCACCCATGCCGAGCGCTGGTCGGACCACGCCCCGGTGACGGTGGTGTACGACCTCTAGGGCCTCTCGTTTGGATCGACCCTAGCCTCCGCTACGGCTGTTTGCGCAGCCGTCGGTCCAGGGCCATCGACACTTCCGCCTCCACCACGCTCTTGGCCAGCGGGCGCAGTCGGCCCAGGTCGTCCTCGGGGCCGTGACGCAGGATCAGGGCGGTGAAGAGTTCGGCGAGCGCGTCGGCGTGTTCGCGGACGCGGCTGCCTGTTTCGAGGACCTCGGCGAGCGGGATGCCCTCGCGGACCAGGGCGGCGGAGACGTCCAGCAGACGGCGGCTGATGTGGACGAGTTCGTCGCCGTCGGTGCCCAGGTAGCCGAGTTCCATGGCGGCGGCCAGGTTCTCGGCGGTGACCTCGCCCGCGAAGTGGTCGGCGAGTTCCTCGGGGGTCAGGCGGACCGGCGTCTCCTCGGTGGGGACGCCGAGGCCCAGCAGGTCGCCGACGTCGCGGCCGTGGTCGAAGGCCTCGGCCAGTTCGGCGATGCCGTTCAGCGTGTGGCCGCGTTCCAGCAGGGCCGAGATCGTGCGCAGCCGGGCCAGGTGGTGGTCGTCGTACCAGGCGATACGGCCCTCGCGGCGCGGTGGCGGGATCAGTTTGCGCTCGCGGTAGAAGCGCAGGGTGCGCACGGTGATGCCGGCCAGCCGGGCCAGCTCCTCCATGCGGTACTCGCGTCGGCCACCGCCTGCTCCACCGTCTCCTGCCACGACAGCAGCCTATGTTGTACCGGCGGTAACTTTTCCTCGGTCGCCCCCCTACCGATCGGTACGGACCTCCTCTACGCTCCCCATTGCGCCAGTGTTCACTGGCAGAGTCGCTGAAGGTTGCACGCGGGTCGCTGTCACGCGAGTCAATGGGAGGGGCGCTCAATGGCCGAGCACGAGGACGAGCACGAGCACCGGCACGGGCGGACGGACCGGCATGTGCGGGTCGCGGTGATCGGGTCCGGCTTCGGTGGCCTGGGCGCCGCCGTGCGGCTGCGCCGGGAGGGGATCACCGACTTCGTCGTGCTGGAGCGGGCCGGCAGCGTCGGCGGTACCTGGCGCGACAACAGCTATCCAGGGTGTGCCTGCGACGTGCCCTCGCACCTGTACTCGTTCTCGTTCGCGCCCAATCCCGACTGGCCGCGCACCTTTTCCGGACAGGAGCACATCCGCGCCTATCTGGAGCACGTCACGGACGTCTTCGGCCTCCGCCCGCACCTGCGCCTCAACTCCGAGGTCACGAGGATGACCTGGGACGGCGAGAGGCTGCGCTGGGACATCGACACCACTGGCGGGAACCTGTCGGCCGACGTCGTGGTCAGCGCGACCGGGCCGCTGTCCGAACCGAGGATCCCGGACATACCCGGGCTCGACTCCTTCCCCGGCAAGGTCTTCCACTCCGCCCGCTGGGACCACGGTCACGACCTCGCGGGCAAGCGGGTCGCGGTGGTCGGCACCGGAGCCTCCGCGATCCAGATCGTGCCGTCCATCCAGCCCGAGGCCGCCCGGCTCACCCTCTTCCAGCGCACCCCGCCGTGGGTGATGCCCCGCGTCGACCGCGAGATCAGCGGCGCCGAGCGCCGGATGCACCGGGCGCTGCCGCTGACCGCGCAACTGCGCCGCGGACTGCTGTGGGGCATACGTGAGTTGCAGGTCCAGGCGTTCACCAGACACCCGGGTCAGCTCGGTTTCGTGGAGCGGCTGGCCAAGGCCAACATGGCCCGTGCCGTCAAGGACCCGGACCTCCGGGCCAGGCTCACCCCCGACTACCGCATCGGCTGCAAGCGGATACTGCTGTCCAGCACCTACTATCCGGCCCTCGCGCAGGACAACGTGGACGTCGTCGCCAGTGGACTGAGCGAGGTCCGCGGGTCGACCGTCGTCGCCGCCGACGGCACCGAGGCCGAGGTGGACACGATCGTCTTCGGCACCGGCTTCCACGTCACCGACATGCCGATCGCCGAGCGGGTCGTCGGCGCGGACGGCCGGACGCTCGCCGAGAGCTGGAAGGACGGCATGGCGGCGCTGCGCGGGGCGTCCGCGGCCGGATTCCCGAACTGGATGACGATCATCGGCCCCAACACCGGCCTCGGGAACTCCTCGATGATCCTGATGATCGAGTCCCAGCTGAACTACCTGGCCGACTACCTGCGCCAACTGCGCGTCCTCGGCGGCCGGGCCGCCCTCGACGCCCGGCCCAGTGCCGTGAACGCCTGGAACCGCAAGGTGCAGGCGCGCATGAAGCGCACGGTGTGGAACACCGGCGGCTGCACCAGCTGGTACCTGGACGCGGGCGGCCGCAACACCACCGTCTGGCCCGGTACGACCACCGAGTTCCGGCAGGCCACACGGCGGGTGGACCTCGCGGAGTACCAGATACTCCGGCCGCCAGGGTCCCGGGGCGCGGCGGGGCGGGTCCCGGCGCTGCGGCCCGTGGAGGTGGACGCGTGAGCCGTCCCGCCCGCCGGACGGCCGAACGCCGCCCGGAGGACCACGCTGCCCAGGAGCCTGCCCCCGAGCCCGTCCCGGATCCGTACGACCCTCCCGTCCCCGCCCGCGAACTCACCGCAGTCTCCGCCGACGGCACCCGGCTGCACGTCGAGGTGCACGGGCCGGCGGACGGCCCCGCCGCCCCGGCCGTCGTCCTCGCCCACGGCTGGACCTGCTCGACCGCCTTCTGGGCCGCGCAGATCCGGGACCTGGCCGCCGGCCACCGCGTCATCGCCTACGACCAGCGCGGGCACGGACGCAGCCCGGCGAGCCGGGGATACGGCACCGACGCGCTCGCCGACGACCTCGAAGCCGTGCTCGCGGCGACGCTCGCGCCCGGCGAGAAGGCGGTGATCGCGGGCCACTCGATGGGCGGGATGACGGTGATGGCCGCGGCCGGCCGGCCCGGCTTCGAGGAACACGCGGCGGCCGTTCTGCTGTGCAGCACGGGCAGTTCGCGGCTGGTGGCCCGGTCGACCGTCGTACCGATCCCGGCCGGCCGGCCGCGCACCTGGCTCACCCGGCGGGTCCTCGGCTCCCGGGTGCCGCTCGGACCGGTCACTCCGCTCGCCCGGCGGATCCTCAAGTACGCCACGATGGGCCCCGGTTCGGCGCCGCGCATGGTCGAGGCGTGCGCGCGGATCGTGCACGCCTGCCCGCGCCGGGTGCGTCACGCCTGGTCGCAGGTGCTGGACGGACTCGATCTCGAAGGCCACGTACGGCGGTTGAGGGTGCCGGTGGCGGTAATCACGGGCACGGCCGACCGGCTGACCCCGCCGGAGCACGCGCGGTCGCTGGTCGCCGCGCTGCCCAACTGCGTTGGCCTGACCGAGCTTTTGGGGCTCGGCCACATGACGCCGGTGGAGGACCCGGGGACGGTCACCGGGAAGATCCGGGAACTTGTCGCCGGGTTCCTCCCCGGGCCGGTCACGGGCCAGGAGCCCGGCCGAGCCACCGCGCACGGAAGCGCACACGAGCAGCACGGCGTCGCACGGATCAGGGAGGGTGCATGAGCAGGGTGAGCCTGGAGGGGCAGGTCGCGGTCGTCACGGGGGCCGCGCGGGGCGTCGGTGAACTGCTCGCCCGCAAACTGTCCGCGCGGGGCGCGAAGATCGCGCTGGTCGGCCTGGAACCGGACCTGCTCGAACAGGTCGGCAAGCGGCTGCACGGCGAGAGCGCCCACTGGCATGCCGACGTCACCGATCACGAGGCGATGGTCCGGGTCGCGGCGGAGGTCGAGGAGCGGTTCGGCAGGGTCGACATCGTGGTCGCCAACGCGGGTGTGGCGAGCGGCGGTCCGTTCGCCGACTCCGATCCCGAGTCCTGGCGGCGGGTGATCGAGGTCAACCTCATCGGATCGGCCGTCACCGGGCGGGCGTTCCTGCCGGCGCTCACCTCGAGCCGCGGCTATCTGCTCCAGATCGCCTCGCTCGCCGCCATCACCCCGGCACCGATGATGACGGCGTACTGCGCCTCCAAGTCCGGCGTGGAGGCGTACGCGCACAGCCTGCGCGCCGAAGTCGGCCACCGGGGCGTGCGGGTGGGCGTCGCCTACCTGTCGTGGACGGACACCGACATGGTGCGCGGGGCCGATCAGGACGACGTCATGCGGGAGTTGAGGCAGCGGCTTCCGTGGCCGGCCGGCCGGACCTATCCGCTGGGTCCCGCGGTGGACCGGATCGTGGCCGGGATCGAGCGGCGTGCCGCCCATGTGTACGGGCAGTGGTGGCTGCGTGGGATGCAGGGCGTGCGCGGGTGGCTGCCGGGTGTGGTGGGCACCGTGGGGCAGCGGGAGGTACGGCGCTTCGCCGACCGGCTGTCGGGAGTGCGGACCGGGCTGGTCGGGGCGGGTGGGGCGGCCGACGAACGGCACCGGTCCGCACCCGCTACGCAACGTCACTGATCGACATGCGCAGGGTCACCGCCCGTGTGAATCTGGTCGAGGCCGACCCCCTGGCCCACTTGGGGATCGGCCTCGACAACACGGGAGTGAACAGCATGGGTATGAAGGACAAGCACCAGGACATGGGCGAGCAGCAGCGGCCGCAGGGAGGCCGGCAGCGCCCCGGCGAGGGCCGCGAGAAGGCCGGGCAGCGCCCGTCCCAGCCGCGTGAGCGCGGGCGTCACGACGCCCACGACACACCTGACGAGATGGAAGACCGTCTCAACCAGGACTACGACCGCTAGCCACGGCCGGCAGTCGGCGTTGTCGCCGAACCCGGCCTCGGCCGTGACGGCGTGACGGCGTGGGGTGTCCCGGATGCCGGGGCACCCCACGTCCCTGCGGGCCCGGCCGCTCAAGTCCCGGCTCAGCGGCGCGGAGGCAGCTTCGGCCGTGAACGGTCGGGAACGTCACGGTAGTCCGGCGGGACCGCCGCCGGGTTGGCCTCCAGGAGTTCCAGGGCCAGTTCGATCGCGTCGTCCATCTCGACATGGCGGCCCTCGGCCCAGTCCAGGGGAGTGCGCAGGCTCTCCACGTCGGGGGTGACGCCGTGGTTCTCGACGGACCAGCCGTAGGCGTCGAACCAGGCCGCGTTCATCGGCACCGTGATCACCGTGCCGTCGCCGAGGCGGTGCCTGCCGGTCATGCCGACCACCCCGCCCCAGGTGCGCTGACCGACGACGGGACCCAGCTTGAGCAGCTTGAAGGCGGCCGTGATCATGTCGCCGTCGGACGAGGTCGCCTCGTCGGCGAGGGCCACGACGGGCCCGCGGGGCGCGTCGGAGGTGTACGACACGGGCTGGGCGTCGCGCGTCAGGTCCCAGCCGAGGATGGTGCGGGTCAGCTTCTCGATGACCAGCTCGCTGATGTGGCCGCCCGCGTTGCCGCGGACGTCGACGATCAGCGCGGGCCGGGACACCTCCATGCGCAGGTCCCGGTTGAACTGCGCCCAGCCGGAGCCGCCCATGTCGGGGATGTGCAGGTAGCCGCACCGGCCGCCGCTCAACTCCCTTACCACGGCCCGGCGTTTTGCCACCCAGTCCTGGTAGCGCAACGGGCGCTCGTCGATCAGCGGCACGACGGCGACCCGGCGCGGCGGTCCCTGGCCCTCCGCGGGGGAGAAGGTCAGCTCCACCGTCGTGCCGCCCGTCCCCGCGAGCAGCGGGTAGGGGCCCGTGACCGGATCCACCGGGCGCCCGTCGACGTGGGTGAGCACCGCGCCCTCGCGGATGCCCGTGCCGGCCAGCGGCGAGCGGGCCTTTGAGTCGGAGGAGTCACCGGGCAGGATCCGCCGGACCACCCAACGGCCGTCGCGGTAGGTCAGGTTGGCGCCGAGCAGGCCCTGGAGGCGCTGGTAGTGCGCCGGGCCCTCGTTGCGGCGGGCGGGGGAGACGTAGGCGTGGGAGGTGCCCAGTTCGCCCAGGACCTCGCGCAGCAGGTCGGCGAACTCGTCCGGGGACGCGACGCGTTCGACCAGCGGGCGGTACTGCGCGAGCACCGCGTTCCAGTCGATGCCGCACATGTCCGGCTCCCAGAAGTAGGCGCGGATCAGCCGGCCCGCCTCCTCGTACGACTGGCGCCACTCGGCGGCCGGGTCGACCACGTGCAGGATCCGGCGCAGGTCGATCCAGGTCGTCGTGTCGCTGTCGCCGACCTCCGTGGACGGCACCGCGCGCAGGTCGCCCTCGTCGACGACGACCAGGCGGGTGCCGTCGCCGCTGACGGCGAAGAAGTCGAGATGGCCGACGAGTTCGTACTTCTTGGCCCGGCTGATGTTGAAGTGCTCCAGGGTCGGCCGGCCGGTGGTGTCGTCCGGGTTGGCGAAGGTCTCGCCCAGGGCGCCGGAGATCGGCCAGCGCAGCCAGACGAGGCCGCCGCCGGCGACCGGGTGCAGTGCCGAGTACTTGGAGGCGATGACGGGGAACGGGGTGACCCTGTTCGCCAGGCCCTCGACCTCCACGGTCACCGCGCCGGACTCGCCGGTCTCCTCGTCCTCGACGGGGTCCAGACCGCCGGCCGCCGGCCGTCCCTCCGGGTTCAGCGCGAAGGGGGACGGGGTCGCGGAGGACAGCGGAACGAGGTAGGGCTTGCAGCCGAGCGGGAAGGACAGGTCCCCGGTGTGCACGTCGTACACCGGGTCGAAGCCGCGCCAGGACAGGAAGGCCAGATACCGGCCGTCCCGGGTGAACACCGGGTTCTCGTCCTCGAAGCGGCCGTTGGTGACGTCGACGATCAGCCGGTCCTGGATCCGCGCCATCCTGATCTGGCGCAGGGACCGTCCGACCCCTGGATGCGACCAGGTCAGCCACGCCCCGTCCGGCGAGAACGCCAGGTCCCGCACGGGCCCGTTCCCGGACCGCACCAACTCGGTGAGCCGCCCACCGGAACCATCGCCGGCCCGGGCCCCGGCGCCGGACGCACCGGCCCCGCCGGAACCGTCCGCCGCACCGGTACCGACGCCCCCGCGGGCGTCCGCGGCGGCGGACCCGCCCGCCGTTCCGGCCCCGAGGGGACCACCCGTCGCGTCGGTGGCCGTCGGGCCGTCCGCCGCACCGGTGCCGAGCGGACCATCGGTCGCACCCGCCCCCGGAGCGCCGCCTGCGGTATCGGTGGCGGTCGGCTTGTCCTGCGCATCGGTGTCGGTCGTCGCGTGCTCGTGCGCCTCCGTGTGGCCCTCGGTCCTGTCCGTGCCGGCCGGCGCGACCGCGGCCGCTTCCGCCGTCTCCTCGCCCCGCCCCGTGACCGCGGCCACCTCCTGTGCCGTCTCCTCCTCGTTCAGGTCGCTCACGTCGAGCAGGAGCAGGCGGCCGTCGTGGGAGGCGAGGGCCAGGCGGTCGCCGGCGGGGTCGGAGGCCATTTCCAGGACGCGGCCGAGGTGGCCGGAGGCGAGGCGCCGGGGCGGGCGGGCGCCGGTGGCGCGGGGGAGGTGGGTGATCTCGACGGCGTCCTCGCCGTCCGCGTCGGTGACGTAGGCGACCTGGCCGGTCCCGCCGAGCATCTCCGGCAGCCGGATGCGCACACCGGGCGTGTCGATCAGGGTGCGGGCCGGGCCGTCGCGGTGGGTCAGCCAGTGCAGCGAGCCGCGTACGACGACCGCGCTGGCCCGGCCCGTCTCGTCGACGGAGATGCCGTCGACGTGCTGGGCGGCCGGCACCTGGTAGCGGCGGCGGCCCGCCCGCGGCCCGCTCGTCCGCACCTCCAGCCGGCGCGGGACCGAGTCCGCGGACAGGTCGTCCACCATCCACAGGTCGCCCGCGCACTGGTACACCACCCGCGTGCCGTCGCTGGAGGCGTGCCGGGCGTAGAAGGCGTCGTGGTCGGTGTGCCGGCGCAGGCCGGAGCCGTCGGGCGCGCAGGAGTAGAGGTTGCCCACGCCCTCGTGGTCGGAGAGGAACGCGATCCGGCCGCCGACGAACATCGGCGAGGCCAGATGCCCGCCGATGCCGGCGAGCAGCCGCTGCCCGTGCAGCCACAGCCGGCCCGTGGCGCCGCCCCGGTACCGCTTCCAGGAGGCCGCTTCGTGCGGCGGCGTGCCGGTGAGCAGCAGGGTCTTGTGGCCGCCGTCCACGTCGGCGACCTGGAGGTCGGAGACCGGGCCCCAGGGCAGCTTGCGGCCGGGGGAGCCGTCGGTGCCGACCTTGTAGGCCCAGGTGAAGTAGGAGAACGGCTCGCCGTGGGAGGCGACGGCGAGGATGTCGGTGCGGCCGTGCTCGTCGGGCGGCGCCCACCCGCACACCCGGGTGTCGGTGCTGCCCCAGTAGGTGAGCTGGCGGGCCGGTCCGCCGTCCACCGCGACCAGGTGGATCTCGGGCACCAGACTGCGCCAGCTCGTGTACGCGATGTGCCGCCCGTCGGGCGAGAAGCGGGGTGGGCCGACCTTGGTGCGGTCCACCGTGAGGCGCCAGGCACGGCCCGCTCCGTCGAGCGGCGCCAGCCAGAGGTCGTCCTCGGCCACGAAGCAGAGCAGATCGCCGCTGAGGTGCGGCAGGCGCAGATAACTCACCTTCCCATGCTTTGCCCGGGTATGGGCCACAGCAACTTATGCGGAACCGACAGTCGTGACCCAGGACACGTACGAAACGGTTTCGTTTCGTTCGGCGGGTGCGCTACATTTCTCATGTACGAAACGGTGTCGTTCCCAGCGGGAAGGCGGAGGACATGGCCGAGGTCGCGACCGGGCGCCGGAGCCGTATCACGCCCGAGCGTGAGGCGGAGCTGTACGCCGCCGTACTCGACCTGCTTCGCGAGGTCGGCTACGACTCCCTCACCATGGACGCCGTCGCCGCCCGCACGCGGTCCAGCAAGGCCACCCTCTACCGCCAGTGGGGCGGGAAGGCCGAACTCGTCGTGCGGGCCATGCGGCACGGCAAGCCGACACGGCTCGACGCGATCGACACCGGAGCGCTCCGCACCGACCTGCACGCCCTCGTCCGCGAGGACGACTGCGCCATGGAGCAGAACTCCGCGCTGATCCGGGCCCTGGCCATGGCCATGCACACCAACCCGGAGCTCAGACAGGCCTTCCGGGACCAGCTCATCGAACCGGAGATGGCCGCGTTCCGCAGCCTGCTGCAACGCGCCGTCGACCGGGGCGAGATCCGGGCGGACTGCCCGGCGCTGGACTTCGTGGTGCACATGCTGGCCGGCGGGTTCGTCGTCCGCGCGCTCATCGAGGGCCTGCCGCCGACCCAGGACTTCCTCCATTCGTACCTCGACGCCGTGGTCCTCCCCGCCCTCGGCGTACCGACTTCCTGACACCTCTCCCCAGCAAGCCCACCCTCTGACGTCACCGCTCACGTCCTCGGGCTGATCACCCCTGCCCACCTTCATTCCCACGACATGACCGGGAGTACGTCAACGTGGCCACGTTCCTCTACAGACTCGGCCGCCTCGCCTTCCGGCGACGGCACTTCGTCGCCCTCGCCTGGCTGGTGCTGCTCACCCTCGCCGGTGTCGGCGCGGCCTCCGCGCCGGCCGCCGGAAACACCTCCTTCTCCATTCCGGGAACCGAGGCGCAGAAGGCCTTCGACCTGCTGGAACAGCGGTTCCCCGGCGCGAGCGCCGACGGAGCCACCGCCCGCGTCGTGTTCAAGGCACCGAGCGGCGAGAAGATGACGGACGCCGGGAACAAGGCGACCGTGAAGAAGACGGTCGAGGAGCTGTCCAGCGGCTCGGAGGTCGCCTCCGTGGCCGACCCCTACGAGGTGCACGCCGTCAGCCAGGACGGCACGATCGCCTACGCCTCGGTGCGGTACAAGGTCTCCGGCATGGAGCTGGAGGACTCCTCCCGCACCGCCCTGAAGGAGGCCGCCCAGCACGCACGGGACGCCGGGCTGACCGTGGAGATCGGCGGCGACGCCCTCCAGACCGCGCCGGAGACCGGCGCGAGCGAGGTCATCGGCATCGCGATCGCGGCCGTCGTCCTCGTCATCACCTTCGGCTCGCTCGTCGCGGCCGGACTGCCCCTGCTGACCGCGCTCATCGGCGTCGGCATCGGCGTCTCGACGATCACCGCCCTCGCCAACGCCCTGGACCTGGGCTCCACCACGTCCATCCTGGCCACGATGATCGGCCTCGCGGTCGGCATCGACTACGCACTGTTCATCGTCTCCCGCTACCGCGCCGAACTCGCCGAAGGCCGCGAGCGCGAGGAGGCCGCCGGACGGGCCGTCGGTACGGCGGGATCCGCGGTGGTCTTCGCCGGTCTGACCGTCGTCATCGCCCTCGTGGGCCTGTCCGTGGTCAACATCCCGATGCTGACGAAGATGGGCCTGGCGGCGGCCGGCACGGTCGTCATCGCCGTCCTCATCGCGCTGACGATGATCCCGGCGCTGCTGGGCTACGCGGGCCGCAGGGTCAAGCCGATCGGCGCGACGAGCGGGCTGCTCCGCCGCCGGCGCCCCGCGCCGCAGCCGGAGCGGCCCAACATGGGCACTCGCTGGGCGAGCTTCGTGGTCCGCCGCCCGGTCGCCGTGCTGCTGCTCGGCGTGCTGGGCCTGGGCGCCGCCGCGATCCCGGCCGCCTCCCTCGAACTGGGCCTGCCGGACGACGGCTCCCAGCCCGTCTCCACCACCCAGCGCCGCGCCTACGACCTGCTCTCGGAGGGCTTCGGCCCCGGCTTCAACGGCCCCCTGCTGCTCGTGGTCGACGCCGGCGGCAGCGCCGACCCCAAGGCGTCCTTCACCAAGGTCACCGACGAGATCAAGGGCCTCAAGAACGTCGTGACGGTGACGGAGGCGCAGCCCAACGAGGCCGGCGACACCGCGATGGTGACCGTCGTCCCCGACTCCAAGCCGTCCTCCACCGCCACCGAGGACCTGGTGCACGCCATCCGCGGCGCGGGTGGCGACATCGAGGCGAAGACCGACGCGAAGGTGCTCGTCACCGGCTCCACGGCGATGAACATCGACGTCTCGCAGAAGCTCAACGACGCGCTGCTGCCGTATCTGGCACTGGTGGTCGGCCTGGCCTTCCTGCTGCTGATCGTGGTCTTCCGCTCGGTCCTCGTCCCGCTCAAGGCGGCGCTCGGCTTCCTGCTGTCGGTGCTGGCGGCGCTCGGCGCGGTGGTCGCGGTCTTCCAGTGGGGCTGGCTGTCGGGCCTGATGCACGTCGAGGAGACCGGCCCGGTCATGTCGATGATGCCGATCTTCATGGTGGGCGTCGTCTTCGGCCTCGCGATGGACTACGAGGTCTTCCTCGTCACCCGGATGCGCGAGGCGTACGTCCACGGGGAGGCGCCGGGCCAGGCCGTGGTGACCGGGTTCCGGCACGGGGCGCGGGTGGTGACGGCCGCTGCGGTCATCATGATCGCCGTCTTCTCCGGCTTCATCGGCTCCAGCGAGTCGATGGTCAGGATGATCGGCTTCGGCCTGGCGATCGCGGTGTTCTTCGACGCGTTCATCGTGCGCATGGCGATCGTGCCGGCGGTACTGGCCCTGCTGGGCCGGCGGGCCTGGTGGATGCCGGGGTGGCTGGAGCGCGTACTGCCCGACGTCGACGTGGAGGGTACGGCCCTGCACACCGAGCAGCCGCTCCACGCCGACCCGGACGAACGGCGGGAGCTGGTCGGGGCGTGACCTCGTAGCCCGCCGGAAATGAACGGCCGGTGAGGGTGCCGTGGGGACGGCGCACCCTCACCGGCCTCGTCCGTCCCCGGCGCCCCGTCCACCACGTGGGAATTCCTTCGTGATGTCAGGAACCGGCGGCTAGCCTGCCGTTCATGACGACGACATCCGGGTCGGGAGCCCACCCCCGTTTCGCCGACGCACTGCGTGAGCTGGGCCTCGGCGAACTGCTCCCCGAGGTCCGCAGGTTCCCCGAGGCGACCAGGACCGCCGCCGAGGCCGCGGCGGCCATCGGCTGCGAACTGAGCCAGATCTGCAAGTCGCTGATCTTCGCGGCCGACAAGGAGCCGGTGCTGGTGCTCATGGACGGCGCCTCCCGGGTGGACGTCGAGCGGGTCCGGGAGGAGCTCGGCGCCGAGAAGGTCACGCGGGCCGAGGCGGACGTCGTGCGGGAGGCGACCGGGTACGCCATCGGCGGCGTACCGCCCTTCGGGCACCGGACCCGCACGCGCGTGCTCGCCGACCGGTCGCTGCTCGGCCACGACGTGATCTGGGCGGCAGCCGGAACCCCGTACACCGTCTTCCCGATGGCACCCGGGGCGCTGGTCGCCCAGGCCGGCGGCACCCTGGTGGACGTGCGCGAGCGCACCTCGTGACACCGGTGGTCACCGCGGCCGTCCTGCTCGCCGCGGTCACCCACGCCGGCTGGAACGCGATCGCCCACCGCATCACCGACAAACTGACCGGGTTCACACTCATCGCGGGCGGCGGCCTGCTGATCGGGCTGGCCATGGCGCCGTTCACCGCCCTCCCGGCCCGCGCCGCCTGGCCGTACCTGCTCTTCTCGGCCACCATCCACGTCGTGTACTACGCCCTGCTGATGACGTCCTTCCGGCTCGGCGACTTCGGGCAGGCCTACCCGATCGCGCGCGGCACCGCCCCGCTCGTCGTCACCGTGCTCGCCGCCCTCTTCGCGCACGAGGTGCCCGACGGCTGGGCCGCCGCGGGCATCGTCGTGTCCTGCGCCGGACTGACCGGTGTCGCCCTGTGGGGCCTGCGCGGACGCCGGCCCGACTGGGCGGCGATCGGCGCGGCCCTGGCGACCGGACTGGCCATCGCGGCGTACACGGTCGTCGACGGGCTCGGGGTACGGGCCTCCGGGTCGTCCCTCGGCTACATCGCCTGGCTGATGGCGATCCAGGGCGTGGTGGTCCCGGCATACGCGGTGTGGCAATGGCGCGGCCGCACGGTCGGCGTGCTGCGGCCGTACGCCGCGGTGGGGCTGCTCGGCGCGGCACTGTCCGTGGCGGCGTACGCGCTGGTGCTGTGGGCGCAGACGAAGGCGGAACTCGCCCCGATCGCCGCGTTGCGGGAGTCGTCGGTCAAGCGCTGCTCACGCAGGAATAACTGGGCCGCAGTTTCCTCTCGGCCCAGCGAGTGATGCCGGCGGTGATCGCATCAAGGTCGTCCCGGCCCGCAGGAAGGTCACGCCGCCCCCGGCACGGCTGACTGAGGCGGACCACATCGAGCAAGGCCGCCCGGTCGACTTTCACCGTTATGGGGACGGGACGGTGGGTGATTGGTAGTGACGATCTCCGCGTCGGTGACCTGCGTAAGTGATCAAGGGGGAACGCCGCGGCACCTGACTGGTTGACACATGTGGCGATGCGTCAGGTTGCGGGACTGTCGGACTGTCGGTTGCCTCGTGAGCGGAGCACAGGAGAGGCGCCGCGCAGACAGACCGGACACAGTTCCGTTGGAGGATTCGCATGCGTTACACACTCTTGGGTGCAGGTATCGGACTGGCTGTCGGTGCCCTCGGACTGCAGATCCCGGCCGCTGCCGCCGCTGATGACTCAGATGTCCGTATCGACCCGTGGAATGCCTACCCCGGTTCCACGGTCACGGTCAGTACGAGGGCCTGCGACCCCGACGCGGACTACGGCAAGGGCTGGTCGGAGGTGGGAGGAGAGTTCCACCTCTTCGGAGGCGACCAGGAGGGCGTACTCACCGGCCAGTTCCAGATCCCGGAAGGAACCAGGCCGGGCAGCAGCGACACAGTCACCCTGAAGTGTCCGCCACGGACCAAGGTCACGGAAACGTACCGGGTCATCGGCCGCCCTCCGAGCGGCTCGGTCAGAGCCGGCTTCGGATCAGCCGAAGACACGGGTACGGGGCTCGCTCTGGGCGGTGGGCTGCTCGTCACGGCCGCCGCCGGGGGTGTGGGTTGGATGCGCCGCCGCCCGAACGACAACCGGACCTGACCGTCCGACTCCGCCGGCCGGCCCCGTCCGCTTCGGCCTGTAACCCGCCCCCGAAACGGAATGGATCCGGTGGCCGCGAGGCCCGTTCACCGCGAGGCCCACATCACCCGCTGCAACGCACCCGCCCTGAAGCAAAGGCCCAACCGCGATGGCACCCGGACACCACACCAGCGCTTCCCGAGATCCGTGCATCCCTGCAACGCTCCTTCTGGCCTGCGCGATGACGGCAGGTGCGGTGCTGCTGAGCAGCGGGGCGTACGACGAGAAGCCACCGCAGCCATCGGCGGCCCAGGCCTTCTCGGCCTCCGCGGACCCCACCCGCCCCACGGTCCGTCCGCTGCCCCCCGCGGATCCGGTCCGGCTCCGTATCGCCGCCATCGGCGTGAACGCCCCGATGACACGAGTGGGCCTCGATGCGGCAGGGGCGCTACGGACTCCACCAAGTGGCAAACCCGGCCTCGTCGGCTGGTACGGCGACGGGACGGCTCCCGGCTCGGCAGGAACCGCCATCGCCACCGGGCATCTGGACACACCCACCGGCGACCCCGGTGTCTTCTACCACCTCGGCGCCCTGACCAAGGGCGCCACCATCGAGATCATCCGGGCGGACCGGCGGACAACGGTGTTCGCCGTCCGCGCCGTCGAGCTTTACGACAGGAAGAAGTTCCCCAGCCAGAAGGTTTACGGCAGTTCCGGCCGGCCCGAACTCCGGTTGATCACCTGCGGTGGCGGCTACACCAAGCGCACCGGCTACCTGAGCAACGTCGTGGTCTACGCGACGCTGACCGCGGTGACGTAGCCGGCCGAACGGGCGCTGGCCGCTGGACGCGGACGCCGGCTACTGCGTAGGCACAACGTCGCCCGCCATCTGCTCGGACGCCTTGACCGCGACGGTCGCGGAACCCGTGTCGAACTCCACATTCCACCCCGGTCTGGTCCTCGACCCCGGCATGCGGCAGTAGATCGCCGCGGGCTCGCCCGTCGATCATCGTGGGCGCCGTGATCGGGGCCGTGTTCTTCAAGGAGCGTTTCGGGGCGCCGCGGATCGCGGCCGCCGGGCTGCTGGTCGTCGGTATCGGGCTGATGCTGCACACCGGGTAGCGGCGGCTCCTTGGGTGCGCGGGCGACGGGTGAGGGGCACTCTGGAATCAGGTGTTCCGGAGGTGACCGTCATGATGAAAACCGTTGTGGGATGGCACATCGAGCTGGAGTTCCAGGAGGACGGCCAGCACACCCGGGCGGCGGCGCTGGTCCGCCTGCCCGACGGCAGCGAGGTCCGGGGCCACGGCAGGGCCAGCCGCCACCGCACCGACTCCGACCAGCCGCGGGTCGGCGAGGAGATCGCCGGCGCGAGGGCCCTCAACGAACTCGCCATGCAGCTCCTGACCAAGGCGCACGGCGAGATCGACGAGGCCTCGGGCCGCGTGTCGCAGCCCATCCACGTCTGAACTCCCGCGGGGAGGTGGCTACGCCAGGGACGCCCGCACCGCGTGGACCAGGGCCTGGGCCCTCGGGTCCGCCGTCACATTGGGCTGGAAGCCGTTGGTGACGTAGGCGAAGGCGACGGCCGAGTCCGGGTCGGCGAAGGCCAGGGCGCCGCCGCGGCCGGGGTGGCCGAAGGAGCCGGGGCCGAGCAGGGGCGACGCGGGGCTGTGCAGCATGGGGCCGAGGCCGAAGCGGGTGGGGGCCACCAGCACGCGGTCGGGCCCGGCGGAGTGCTCCGTGCGGGCCAGCTCCATGGTCCGCGGGGTGAACAGGCGGGTGCCGCCGTCCACTTCGCCGATCAGCGCCGCGTAGAAGCGGGCCAGACCGTCGGCCGTGGCGATGCCGTTGGACGCGGGCAGGACCGCCGCGCGGTAGGCGGGGTCGTTCTCGTCGGGCAGCGGGGTGATCGCCGCGAACGCCCGCCGGGTCAGCGACTCCGGGTCGGCGTACGCCTCGGCCACGGACCGCTTGGGGCGGGTGCGAAGCCCCGTGGCGGTACGCGGGGGCTCCACCTGGCCCACGCGGCCCACACGCCCGCTCTCGCCCGCCGGCAGCCCCACCCACAGGTCGGCCCTCACCGGGCCGGCCACCTCGCGCGCGATCCACTCGCCGATCGTCCGGCCCGTGACCCGCCGCACCAGCTCGCCCGTCAGCCAGCTGTACGTCTGCGCGTGGTAGCCGTGGTCCGTGCCCGGCTCCCAGACCGGCGCCTGCGCGGCGACCGCGTCGGCGCCCAGCACCGGATCGGCGGCCTGCTCAGGAGTGAGCGGCCGGTCGAGAACGGGGACGCCCGCACGGTGGGCCAGCAGGTCGCGGACCAGTGCCCGCTCCTTGCCGGCCGCCTTGAACTCGGGCCAGTACGTTCCCACCGGCGCGTCCAGGTCCAGCTCCCCGCGCTGGTGCAGCAGCAGGAGCACGGCCGCGGCGACGCCCTTGGTCGCCGAGCGCACGATCTGCGCGGTGCCCCGCTCCCACGGCGCCGAGTCCGCCGTACCGTCTACGTCCCTCGTCCCCGCCCACAGGTCCACGACCCGGTGCCCGTCCCGGTACACGGCCACCGCGGCGCCCCGCTCGCCCCGCAGCGCGAAGTTCGCCGCGAACGCCTCCCCGACCGGCTCGAAGCCCTCGGCCACTGTGCCGTGCATGTCCACGTCCGCCACTCCTTCCGCTCTTCGCCTGCGACAGTGGGTGCAACCGGTGGCCCGGGCCTGCGATTCCTGCGGCGGGTCGGCTTGGCACGATCGTTATGTCGGCGTTGCCGGGCGTCCGCTCACCTCGGGCAGAGGCGTCCCGAAACCCGTCACGCGCCCATCGTCACGGAGCGCGGGTCGAAGCCGAAGGGCAGCTCCAGGCGGTGGGCGCGCATCAGCGCGTCGTCGGCGAGCAGTTCGCCGGTGGGTCCGTCGGCCGCGATCACGCCGTCGCTCAGGACGAGCGCGCGCGGGCACAGCTCCAGCGCGTACGGCAGGTCGTGGGTGACCATGAGCACCGTCACGTCCAACGAGCGCAGGATGTCGGCCAGTTCACGGCGCGAGGCGGGGTCCAGATTGGACGAGGGCTCGTCCAGGACCAGGATCTCCGGCTCCATGGCGAGGACGGTCGCCACCGCGACCCGGCGGCGCTGGCCGAAGGAGAGATGGTGCGGCGGGCGGTCGGCGAACTCCGCCATGCCGACCCGCTCCAGGGCCGTGGCGACCCGCGCCTGGAGTTCCGGCCCCTTGAGTCCGGCCGCGGCGGGCCCGAAGGCCACGTCCTCCCGCACGGTCGGCATGAACAACTGGTCGTCCGGGTCCTGGAAGACGATGCCGACCTTCTGCCGGATCTCGGCCATGTGCTTCCTGCCGACCGGCAGCCCGGCGACCGTCACCGTCCCGGTGCCCCCGCCCAGGATGCCGTTCAGATGCAGCACCAGGGTGGTCTTCCCGGCGCCGTTGGGGCCGAGCAGGGCGACCCGTTCGCCGCGCCCGACGCTGAAGTCGACGCCGAACAGGGCCTGGTGGCCGTCGGGGTAGGCGAAGGCGAGGCCGGAGACCTCCAGAGAAGCTGTCACAGGACCCATCCCAGCAGACAGACGGCGAACGCGGCACAGGGGAGGGCCAGGGCGTACGACCACTGCGCCCTGGACGCGGTCACCTCGTCGATGACCGGCATCGAACCGGCGTAGCCCCGGCTCACCATGGCCAGGTGCACGCGCTCCCCGCGCTCGTAGGAGCGGATGAACAGGGCGCCCGCGGACTTGGCGAGCACGCCCCAGTGCCGGATCCCCCGCGCCTCGAAGCCGCGGGACTCGCGGGCGATCCGCATCCGCCGCATCTCGTCGGTGATGACGTCGCCGTAGCGGATCATGAAGGACGCGATCTGCACCAGCAGCGGCGGCAGCTTCAGGCGTTGCAGGCCGAGCAGCAGCTCGCGCAGTTCGGTCGTGCTCGCCAGCAGGACGGACGCGGCGACGCCGAGGGTGCCCTTGGCGAGCACGTTCCAGGCGCCCCACAGCCCGTTCACGCTCAGGGACATCCCGAGCACGTCCACCCGCTCGCCCTGGGCCACGAACGGCATGAGCACCGCGAACGCGACGAACGGGACCTCGATCAGCAGCCGCTTGAGCAGGAAGCCGGCGGGCACGCGGGCCACGGTGGCGACGACGGCGAGCAGCACGGCGTACGCGGCGAACGCCCACATCGCCTCCCTCGGGGTCGACACCACGACCACGACGAAGGCGAAGACGGCGGCCAGCTTGGTGTGCGGCGGCAGCGCGTGCACGGGGGAGTGCCCGTGCCGGTACAACCGGTGTGCTCCCCCACTGCTGAACGCGTGGGTGGTACCCCCATCCGCCCCCATGTCAGGCGGCCTGGGAGGAGGGATCGGACGGCTCGGCGGCCGTGCGCCGCCTGCGGACCACCCAGAAGACGGTGCTGCCCGCGACGACGGTCGCCCCGACACCGATCACGCCCGCGAGCCCGCCGGACAGCCGGGCGTCGGCGATGTCCCTCACCCCGTAGTCGGCGAGCGGGGAGCCTGCGGAGGCGTGCGCCTCCTCCTTCTTGTCGATGCCCTGGTCGTGGGCGATCTTCTCCAGGCCGTCGGGGTTGGCCGAGGCGTAGAAGCTGACGAATCCGGCGAGGACGAGGGAGGTGACCAGGCCGGTGATCCACACCTTGCGGTGGGACCGGGCGGCGGCGGGCACGGGCTCCGGCTCGGCCGCGGGGGCGTCGACGAGTTCGCCGTTCACCCGAAGTTTCAGGCGCTGCTCCAGGCCGCGCGCCCCGTACACCAGGTCCGGGCGTACGGCGATGACGGCGCCGACGGTCAGCGCGGTGATCGCGGCCTCGCCGATGCCGATGAGGACATGCACGCCGATCATGGCGGTGGCGACCTTGCCGATCTCCACGTCGGTGGTGCCGCCGACCGCGTAGATCAGCGTGAAGGCGACGGCGGCGGCGGGGACGGAGACGAGCGCGGCGGTGAAGGAGGCCGCGGTGACCGAGCCGCGGCGCCGCGGGAGCACCTTGACCAGTCCGCGGAAGACGGCGTAGGCCACCACCGTCGTGACGACCGCCATGTCGGTGATGTTGACGCCGAGCGCGGTCAGGCCGCCGTCGGCGAAGAGGATGCCCTGCATGAGCAGGACGACGCTGACGCACAGGACCCCGGTGCAGGGGCCCACGAGTATCGCGGCCAGTGCTCCGCCGAGGAGGTGGCCGCTGGTGCCGGCCGCGACGGGGAAGTTCAGCATCTGCACGGCGAAGATGAACGCCGCGACGAGACCGGCCAGCGGCGCGGTCCGTTCGTCGAGTTCCCGGCGCGCACCGCGCAGGCTCACGGCGACGGCGCCGGCGGCGACGACTCCGGCGACGGCGGATGTGGGCGCGTTGATGAATCCGTCAGGCACATGCACCGTTCGATGATAAGGGCTTGTTGCGAAGTCATTGCAAGAGCGAGACTGTCGTCGATGTGACCGGCTCGCGAATGTTCAGGAAGCGGAATCCTGGAAATGTGCGACATTGGAGGGAAAGCGGATGTCCAGCCCTCGCACAGGTCACACAGCGTTAGGGGTCGTCCGATGTCGGTGGTCGAACAGCACGCACGAGCCCACATCCTCACCGAAGACGTGCCCGATGATGCCGGGGCCGTCCCGGTCGTCCTTCGCTACGACTCCCTTCAGGATCCGCGCGCCGTCATGGTCGACCTGCCCGGCCCGCACGAGTGGACCTTCCCGCGGTCGCTGCTGGAACAGGGGCTGCGTGCCCCGGCCGGCAGCGGTGACGTGCGGGTGTGGCCCTGCGGGCGGGTGCAGGCCGTGATCGAGTTCCACTCCACGGGCGGTGTCTCGGTGGTCCAGCTCGACACGAAAGCGGTGCTCAGGTTCCTGAGGCGGACCTACCGGGCGGCGTCACCGGCGGAGGTCACCCACGGGTGACGCCGCCGGTGCCTGCGGTGCGTCCGGCCGCCGTCAGCTCCCGGCCCTCAGCAGGGACGCCACTATCGGACCGGCCGTGTCGCCGCCGTGGCCGCCCGCCTGCACGACCCCCGCGGCCGCGAGGTCGCCCCGGTACGCGGTGAACCAGCCGTTGGCCTTCTCCTGGTTGTCCACCTCGGCGGAACCCGTCTTCGCGCCGTAGTCCGGGCCGAGTCCGGCCATGGCCTCGGCGGCCGTCCCGTACGCGGCGGTGTACTGCATCACCTCGCGCAGCTGGGACAGGGTGGAGGCGGACATCGTCCGGGAGGCCGTGGCCAGCTCGCGGTGGTCGGTGTCCGGGGAGACCAGGTACGGCTGGTGGAAGACGCCGGCCTTGACCGTCGACGCCACCGACGCCATGTTCAGCGGGTTCATCCGGACCCCGCCCTGCCCGATGAGCGAGGCGCCCATCGGGGCCGCCGTCTGCACCGGGACCGCGCCGTCGAAGGACGGCACACCGATCGCCCAGTTGTCCATCGCCAGGCCGAAGACCTGCTGGGCCTGCTGGGTCAGGTCGGAGTCCTTCAGCTTCTTCGCCTGGCTGATGAAGGCCGTGTTGCAGGAGCGGGCGAAGCTGGCCTTGAACGTGCCGCCCTTGATCTCGAAGTCCTTGTCGTTGTGGAACTTCCAGCCGCCGTAGGAGAACGTCTTCGGGCAGGGGTGCGGCTTGTTCGCCGAGGCCAGGTCCTTCTCGAAGAGCAGCGACGAGGTGATGATCTTCATCGTGGAGCCGGGGGCGAGGGAACCGAGGAAGGCGGTGTTGAAGCCGCGGTTGGAGTTCGCCACCGCGAGGATCTCGCCGGTCGACGGGCGCATCACGACCACCGAGGCCCGGTCGGTCCTCGACACCTCCTTCTCGGCCGCCGCCTGGAGGGACGGGCTCAGCGTCGTCTTCACCGTCCCCGGTGCGCCCTTGCTCAGCTCGACCAGCGTCTTGTCGGACAGGTCCGCCTTCTTCGACTCCTTGCCGCGGATCACGCGCAGTTCCACGCCCGCGCTGCCGCCGGCCGTCGCGCCGTACTTCTCGCGCAGTCCGTCCAGGACCGGGCCCAGCGACGGGTACGTGGCGGTGGTCATCTCCGCGCCGTTCCGGTCCAGGGCCTTGACCGGCGGGGTGCCGGACTCGCCGGTGACGAGGGTGTCGCCGTCCTTCAGGTCGGGGTGGACGACGGCGGCGTGCCAGTCCACGACCGGTTCGCCGTCCGTGGCGCCCCGCACGACGGTCAGCGCGCTGTCGTACGCCAGCGGCTTGGTCAGTCCCTTGTAGGACACCGTGGCCTTCACGGAGAACGGCACCTTGTCGCCCGCGGCGGTGCCCGCGGTCAGGGTGACGTCCTTCAGGTGCGCGTCCTTGGCGTAGCCGGTGAGCAGGCCGGTGGCCGCCGTGGCGTCGCTGGTCGCGGCGGCCGCCTCGGCGGGCTTGCCCTGCTGCCAGGCCGCCAGGAATCCCTCGGCCGTGGTCTGCACCTCGGCCGCCGACAGCGGGCCGGTCTTCTTCTCCGGCCCGCGCGCGGCCGTCGTCTGCGGCCGGTCGTCGGCGGCCGCACCGCCGCCGTACAGCGCGTAGGCGCCGATGCCGGCCCCGCCGACGACGACGGCGATCACCCCGCCGACCATGGCCGGAGTCGTCTTCCGTCGCTCGGCGACGCGCCTTCTGTTCCCCACTGCCTTCCGTCCTCCGCCAATCCCCCGGGGCCCCCGCTGCCCCACTGCGCCCGCGATCCTCAATGACGGCCCCACCCTAGGGCTTCTTCCCATGGGTGCACCCAGGGGGCGTGGTCCCAGGGCGGGCGGGCAGGGGTGTGAGGGTCAGCCGGCCTTGCGGAGGACGGACGCCACGATCGGGCCCGCCGCGTCGCCTCCGTGGCCGCCCTCCTGGGTCACGGCAGCCGCCGCCATGTCGTTGCGGTAACCGGTGAACCAGCTGTTGGACCTGTCCTGGCCGTCCACCTCGGCGGAGCCGGTCTTGGCGCCGATGCTGCCGCCGAGCCCGGACATCGCCTGGGCCGCGGTGCCGCTCGTGGCGGTGCGGTACATCATCTGCCGCAGCTGGGCGACCGTGCCCGCAGGCAGGCCCCGGGCCTGGGCCAGCGGGCGGCCGTCGAGCGTGGAGGACACGATGACGGGCTGGCGGAAGGTGCCGGTCATCGCGGTCGCCGTCACCGACGCCATGTTCAGCGGGCTCATCTGGACCTGGCCCTGGCCGATCAGGTTGGCGGCGGTGTCCGGGCCGCCGGAGGCGGGGACGGAGCCGTCGAAGGAGGGTATGCCGACCTTCCAGTTGTCCCGGCCGAGCCCGAAGCGCTCCTCGGCCTCCCTGGTCAGGGAGTCCACCTGCACGTCGTCCGCGTACTTCACGAACGCCGTGTTGCAGGACCGGGCGAAGCTGTCCGCGAGGGTGGCCTGCTCGTTGGGCGGCATGTTCTTGAGGTTGTGGAAGGTCTGGCTCTGCCACACCGCCTCGTTCGGGCAGGGCGCGGGCCCGGCAGCCGTCGTGAGCCTGTTGTCGATGAGGGTGGCCGCGCTGATGATCTTCATGGTGGAGCCGGGCGCGAGCCGGCCGAGGAAGGCCGCGTTGAAGCCGTCCGCCCGGTGGTTGGCGACCGCGAGCACCTCGCCGGTGGACGGCTTCACGGCGACCACGGACGACTCGGCGTACCGCTGCACCGCCTGCTCGGCCGCCGCCTGCGCACTCGCGCTGAGGGTGGTGCGCAGCTTGCCCGGCCGGCCCTTGGCGAGGGTGACCAGCGGGGTCTCGGCGGCGCCGGAGTCCTCGTGCCGGATGCTCAGCTCGACCGCCGGCTCGCCGCCCGCCTTGTCGCCGTACTTGGCCCGCAGCTCGTCCAGGATCGGCCCGAGCGAGGGGTACTTGTCCCTGGTCAGCACGACGCCGTTGCGGTCGACGGCCTCGATCGGCGGTGACGCCGACTCCGCGGTGACGAGCGTGTCGCCCTTGACCAGGTCGGGGTGGACGACGGAGGGCTGCCAGTCGACCAGCGGCTGGTGGGTGGACACGCCGCGTACGACGGTCAGCCGGCCGGCGTAGGCCAGCGGCTTGGACTTCCCGTCGTACGACACGGTGGCCTTGACCGAGAAGGGCACGGTGGCCCCGGCGGCGGTGCGGGGGGTGATCCTCACGCCGGTGATGTGCGCGTCGCGTCCGTAGGCCGTGAGCAACTGCTCGGCCGCATCGGGGAAGTTGGTGTACGAGGCGGCCTCGGCGGGCTGGTCCTTCTCCCAGGCGGCGAAGAACTTCGCCGAGGTCTCCTTGACCTCGTCACGGCTCGGCGGCCCGGTCCTGGCCGGCGCCGGGCCGCTGCCGGTGACCGTGCTCCCGCTCAGCGCGGACATGAAGTTGTACGTCCCGTACCCCGCGCCGCCGATCATCGCGGCGAACACCCCGCCGATGACAGCGGCCTTGACCCCCTTGCGCATGGAAGCGCTCCCTCCCCGTTGCGGACCACCGCACTGTAGGCGGCCGGCGGGGAGCCTGTGGGGCCGTTTTCGAATGGTGTCCGAACAGTGATCAGCCGGCTGACGGTGATCAGCCGGCTGACTCCTGCTCACATCCGTGAGCCGGCGGGCTCTTACGCGTGGCACACGCCGTGGTTGACCATCTCGATGTGGTGTGCGACCACCGGGCGGGCGCTCTTGGCCAGGGACTTGACGACGGGGTTGGCGCCCGTGGCGATCTCCTTGTCGATGAGCGCGAGGGTCTGCACATGGGCGGGGTACTGGGCCTTGAGCCACGCGGTGTCGTACGCGCGCGTCCCGGCGAGGCGCTTGAGGGCGGCGGTCTGCCTCAGCTGCGCGTCCGTCTGCGTGGACGGCAGCACCATGCCGAGTCGGGTCGCGGTCTTCACGACAGCGGCGTCGAGGGTGCGGTGGTCGCGGATGAGGTCCACGCCGACTCGCTTGACGCAGGCGGTGGTTGCGGCGCTCTGAGCCTGCTCACTGGTCGTGATCTCCCACAGGTTTCCCTGATGGGCGGCGGTCAGGAACTGCTTGTCCAGCCTGGAGAGCGCCGACGGCGAGGGCGACGACGAAGCGAGGGCCGGGAGCGACAGGGCACCCGTGACGCACAGGGTGGTGGCGCAGACGGCGGCGAAACGGGCACGGGATCGAGTCGTGTGCATGAGTCCTCCACAGGTCGCACGTGCAAGCCTCGGGGAAACTCCGTCCTCTTTGCGCGAAGGTCCTGCAGGGCCCCGGCCAGGGGCACTCGCTTCCGGCCGGGGTCGTCTCAGGCAGCTTGGGCAGTCCGTGGGCCGTGCCTACATCGCCGTGATGGCTGCTCCGCCGTACTTCCCGCCGTTACAGACGTAGGCGCTGGGAGACGGGTTCACCACGTAACCACCGTTGGAGGTGCAGTCGCCCCAGCTGATGCGGGGCGGAGCGGCCTGGGCAGTCGCGGCGTTGACGACGCCGAGCCCGGCGAGGGCGGCCGCGGCGAGGGCGGCGGTGACAGCGCGTCGAATACGCATAGGGTGGCTCCTTTCGGCGCTTGCTCAGACGTCCTTTCAGTGTCACTGCGACGGCCGGGGCGCGCATCTTGAGGCATCGAAATCCATTTCCGCGGATGAACTCGGTGCCGTCGAAGCCCTGTTGCGTAAGGCATCCGCTCGCCTGCCGTGACGCCGGGCCCCGTCAGACCCAGGTGTCCAGCCACATGCGTGAACGCCAGGAGTCGATGGGGATCGACGTGCCCGTGTACAGCGGCCAGAAATGGACGAAGTCTGTGTGATTCGGCCCCGCAGGGCCCCGACCAGGGTGTTTGCCTCTGGTCGGGGCCGGATCAGGCAGCTTGGGCCGTCTCTGGGCCGTGATCTTGAGGGTTCGGCGCCAGATAGAGGCTGTCGACGGCCTTCCGGGTGCGGCCCTCACTGCTCGGCATCAGGTGCGTGTACGTACGGACTGCGGGGGCCGGCACGCCCTCCCCAAGCTTTTCGAGCAGGGGAAACCCCGGCGGCGTTGTCGTCGGTCTCCCTCAAGCTCAGCGAGCAGGGGACACCTCCGTTGCGCCGCGTCGACTCCGTCCTCCGCCCTGCAGCTGCATGCGCCGGCCCCCGGTCACCTGGTGTGACAGGCCCCGTGGGCTGGAGCCGACCTGATCCGCCGGACAGGCCCTGGGCGTTGACCAGGCCGGGAACAGCGCGCGGCCGGTGCGAGTGGCCGCGGATCATGGTCGTTCGGTCAGGGATCTTCGTAGCGCCAGGTGAAGCCGGACAGCAGAGACCCGTCCCCGGGGCTCTCGCTGGTCGTCGTCGGCGCGGGCGCCGGGTCTGTGGTGCCGCGCATTGGGCGGCGTACCCGATTCCTGATCAGCCACTTCGCCGTCGCCAGCAGCCAGCCCGCCAGGAGCATCACGACGCCGACGGTCAGGACAAGGCCTACCGTCGCGAACAGTCCGAACTCCGCCAACACCCAAGGGATCTGCTCCTCACCGCAGCCGCATGACTCCATGCCCGCAGGATGCTCGGGAAACACCGCCGGACGCGTCCGCGTGGTCCAACCGCCGCGTGGTAGTGATGGTTTCGGAATCCGGCAGGGTGGTCGCGGACGGAGCTCGCCGCCCCACACCTCGGCTGCGTCTCGCGGACCGAGTACGCGACGCACTACGGCCACGCCGTGGAGGACATTCGGGCGTACCTCGCGAGCGAGCCGGTACGCGTCTCGGCTGACCGGGGTCGGTCGCCGCGATCGGGGCCGACGGTCGGTGGCTGTGGGCGGCCCCACACCTGCGCGACTCACAGTCGCGGGTGTCCTGCTGTGGGACATGAAGGACGAGCAGGCTTACGGGGAGTGGCTGGACGCGGCCGCGAAGCTCTGCCCTACCGGATGACGGCTGAGCCCGGCAGACGACGAAGACTCCTGAGTGACGACTTGCCGACCGAGCGAGCCGTGCATTTCGGCTGTGGACGTGGCGTGGACGGTGAGGCGTCGCTGTCATCAGGCCTGAGGTATCACCGCAGGTTGTGGGCTGGATGGCGTGCCAAGCGTGATCGGTCCGTAAATCTGCCGTGGGCCGTCTCTGGGCCGTCCGAGGGCGGCCGGTGGTGACCGCCAACGACCATCAACGACCACGAGGGCGCGGCCATCGGCCGCGCCCTCGTGGTGTGTCTGTCCAGCTAGACCCAGGTGTCCAGCCACATCCGCGACCGCCACGAGTCGATGGGGATCGACGTGCCCGTGTACAGCGGCCAGAAATAGACGAAGTTCCAGGCGATCAGCAGGAACAGGACGCCCGCGCCGGTCGCGCCCGCGACGCGGCGGGTCTCCGAGGAACCGGGCGGTCCCACGATCGCGCCGATCAGCATCGCCACGGCCAGGCAGAGGAAGGGCAGGAAGACGATGGCGTAGAAGAAGAAGATCGTGCGCTCCTGGTACAGGAACCAGGGCAGATAGCCGGCGGCGGCGGCGCAGGCGATGGCGCCCGCACGCCAGTCGCGGCGGAAGAACCAGCGCCACAGCACGTACACCAGCGCGGCGCAGGCCGCCCACCACAGCATCGGCGTGCCGATGGCGAGGACCTCGCGGGCGCACTTGCCGGCGGCGTCCGTGGGACAGCCCGCCGTGCCCGGGGAGGGCGACTCGTAGAAGTACGAGACCGGACGGCCGTCGACGATCCAGCTCCACGGGTTGGACTGGTAGTTGTGCGGCGAGGACAGGCCGACGTGGAAGTTGTAGACCTCGTGCTCGTAGTGCCACAGGCTCCGCAGCCAGTCCGGCAGGAAGGCGAAGCCGCCGCCCTTGCCGTCGTTCGCGGCCCAGTCGCGGAAGTAGCCGCCGCTGCCGTCGGCGGGTGAGCGGATCCAGCCGATCCAGGAGACCAGGTACACGGCGATCGCGACCGGGACCGTGGCCAGGAACGTGATGCCGGTGTCCCGTTTCAGCACGGCCGAGTACGGGCGCCAGGCGCCGGCCACCTTGCGGGCGCCCACGTCCCACAGCACGGCCATCACGCAGAACGCGGCCAGGACGTACAGGCCGTTCCACTTGGTGCCGAACGCCAGGCCCAGCATGAGGCCCGCCGCCCAGCGCCACGGGCGCAGCCCGAGGCGGGCCGTCTCGGCCGTGTACGCGTCGGGCCGCACCCGCCCGTCGTCGTCGGCGGGAAGCGCGGCGGCGAGTTTCGCCCGGGTCCGGTCGCGGTCGATCAGCAGGCAGCCGAAGGCGGCCAGCACGAAGAACATCAGCACGCCGTCGAGCAGCGCGGTCCGGCTCATCACGAAGTGCAGGCCGTCCACCGCCATCAGCGCGCCCGCCAGGCAGCCGAGGAAGGTGGAGCGAAGCAGGCGACGGCCGATCCGGCACAGCATCAGCACCGACAGCGTGCCGAGCAGGGCCGTCATGAAGCGCCAGCCGAACGGGTTGAACCCGAAGAGCAGCTCGCCGAGGCCGATCACGTACTTGCCGACCGGCGGGTGCACGACATAGGCCGCGTCCGTGGGAATGGGGACGTGCCCGCCGGTCTTGAGGATCAGGTCGTTGGCGTTCTTGTCCCAGTTGACCTCGAAGCCGCGGTGGACGAGCGCCCACGCGTCCTTGGCGTAGTACGTCTCGTCGAATATCACCGCCTTCGGGCTGCCCAGGTTCCAGAACCGCAGCACGCCCGCCACCAGCGTGACCAGCAGCGGGCCGCCCCAGCCGGACCAGCGCGCGATCCGGTCGGCGAGGGTCCGCGGGATGCCCAGGGCCGCCCACAGGCGCCCGCCGGGCTGCGCATACGGCGGCACCAGCCGGTCGACGACGCCCCCCTCGCCGCTTGCGGGCCCCGCGGAGTGGCCGAAGCGGCGCAGGCGCTGCTGCCATGTCGGCCGCTGGTCGTGCGGGGCCGGGCCCTGCCGGGGGTCCGTGTGGGACGCGGTACTGGTCACCGCGCCATCGTAGGGAACCGTTCCGTGTGAGTCCCGCGCATGGCCGGTACCGGCCGGGACGCGTTCGCCCACGACGGCACTCGGCGTTCGCCCGCGACGGCGCTTGAGAGGATGGGAGGCGTGACTGGAACCCTTGTTTTGGCGGGCACCCCCATCGGCGACGTCCAGGACGCGCCGCCCCGGCTCGCCGAGGAGCTGGCCGGCGCGGACGTGGTCGCCGCTGAGGACACCCGGCGGCTGCGCCGGCTCACCCAGGCGCTCGGCGTCACCCCCAAGGGGCGCGTCGTGTCGTACTTCGAGGGCAACGAGTCCGCCCGCACGCCCGAGCTGGTCGAGGAGCTGCTCGGCGGAGCGCGTGTGCTGCTGGTGACGGACGCGGGCATGCCGTCCGTGTCCGACCCCGGCTACCGGCTGGTCGCGGCCGCCGTGGAGCAGGACGTCCGGGTGACGGCCGTACCGGGCCCCTCCGCCGTGCTCACCGCGCTCGCGCTGTCCGGGCTGCCGGTCGACCGGTTCTGCTTCGAGGGGTTCCTGCCGCGCAAGGCGGGCGAGCGGCTGAGCCGGCTGCGGGAGGTCGCGGACGAGCGGCGCACGCTGGTCTACTTCGAGGCCCCGCACCGGCTCGACGACACGCTCGCGGCGATGGCCGAGGTCTTCGGCGCCGAGCGGCGGGCCGCCGTCTGCCGGGAGCTGACCAAGACCTACGAGGAGGTCCGGCGCGGCGGACTCGGGGAGCTGGCCGCGTGGGCGGCCGAGGGCGTGCGCGGCGAGATCACCGTCGTGGTCGAGGGGGCGCCCGAGAAGGGGCCCGAGGAGATCGGCCCCGAGGAACTGGTGCGGCGGGTGCGGGTGCGCGAGGAGGCCGGGGAACGCCGCAAGGAGGCCATCGCGGCCGTCGCGGTCGAGGCCGGGGTGCCCAAGCGGGAGGTGTTCGACGCGGTGGTCGCCGCCAAGCGCGCCGGGGCGTGAGACCGCGCTCACACCCCCTCTGAGCAGGGCGCGTCTCTCATGAGCGGCCGCCCCATGGAGCGGCAAAGAGCCGTCCGGGAAGGCAAAGGGACTTCGGCCGTCGGAGGGACCCTTTGGCAAGCGGGGCCCAAAACGCCTCCAACACTCCCCAGCCCTTGTGCGCCGCCGCCGGCGGAGGGGTTCACTGGACGACGGGACGGCAACCGTCCCCTTTGTCCAGCGGACACGCGGACACGAGGAGCTGGCATGAGCGACATCGAAGGGCGGGGCCTCGGCCACCGCGGTACGGCCACCGCCGTCGTCAACGAGTCCTACTCCTTCGCCTGCATGAGGTGCGGGCACGGGTGGGAGCAGTCGTACGAGATCGAGCACTACACGGACGGCGACGGCCACGAGTGCGTGCGGTACGTGGCGGACGGCCGCCTCGTCCCGTCCCCGCTGAGCCGGCCGAACTGCCAGAACTGCGACGGGCACGTCGTCCGGATCATGCGGGCCGGGCGGGTGTCGTCCGCGCAGAGCCATCTGCACCGGCACGAGGAGCACCGGCACGAGCCCCCGCCCGGGGAGGAGGCGGCGGACCGTGCGCAGGAGGCCCACGGCGACCACCACTGGCACCTGTCGGACCTGCTGCACCCCTTCCACCGCAAGGCCGGCTGACAAGGCGGACTGAGATGGCGGACTGAGGAGGCGGACTGAGGAGGCGGACTGAGGAGGGCGCGTTCCTGCCGCCGGCGGACGGCGAAGGGTGACGACCGGCCCCTTCCGTAGGATCGGGTCATGCCTTCGAACGCCGACAAGAACGCGGCGCCCCCGCTTCCGGAGCCGCTCCGGATACCGGTCGCCGACTCCCACACCCACCTCGACATGCAGTCCGGCACGGTCGAGGAGGGCCTGGCCAAGGCCGCGTCGGTGGGCGTGACGACGGTCGTCCAGGTCGGCTGCGACCTGGACGGCTCGCGATGGGCCGCCGAGACGGCCGCCGCGTACGACAGCGTCCACGCGACGGTCGCCCTGCACCCGAACGAGGCCCCGCGCATCGTCCACGGCGATCCGGACGGCTGGTCGCGGCAGGGCGCGCGCGAGCCGGGCGGGGACGCCGCGCTCGACGAGGCCCTGGCCGAGATCGACCGGCTGGCCGCGCTGCCCCAGGTCAAGGGCGTCGGCGAGACCGGGCTCGACTACTTCCGCACCGGACCCGAGGGCGAGGCGGCACAGGAGCGGTCCTTCCGCGCCCACATCGAGATCGCCAAGCGGCACGGCAAGGCCCTCGTCATCCACGACCGGGACGCCCACGCCGACGTCCTGCGCGTCCTCAAGGAGGAGGGCGCCCCCGAGCGGACGGTGTTCCACTGCTACTCGGGCGACGCGGAGATGGCCGAGGTGTGCGCCCGCGCCGGCTACTACATGTCCTTCGCCGGAAACGTCACCTTCAAGAACGCCCAGCACCTGCGGGACGCCCTCGCCGTCGCCCCGCTGGAACTGGTCCTGGTGGAGACCGACGCGCCCTTCCTGACGCCGGCGCCGTACCGCGGACGGCCCAACGCCCCGTACCTCGTTCCGGTCACGGTGCGTGCGATGGCCGCCGTGCGCGGCATCGACGAGGACACCCTGGCGACGGCGCTCGCGGTCAACACGGCCCGCGCTTTCGGCTACTGAGCGCACGCGAATCACTTTGGAGAGTGACGGGCGCTCCGCTAGGTTCTCGCCGCGTGAGCGATCTGCGGTACGAGACCCGCGAGGCCTACGGCGCATACGAGAACCACGAGGCGTATGAGCCGTACGGGCCGTACAACCCGTACGAGCGGTACAGCCTGTACGAGGGGTACGGGAATCATGTGGGGTACGGGGGCCGCCACAACCCGTACGACCCGTACAACCCGTACGAGCAGGTCGGCGGACTGTACGAGCAGGGCGACCCGTACTGGCAGTACGAGCAGGCCGGTGTCCATCACGACGTGCACACCGCGCGGACGCTGCCGTACGGGCCCCAGGGGCCGCCGTACGCGGACACGTACCGACCCGCCTACGAGGCCGTCGGCCGGTCCGCCGCCCACGAGCCGACCCAGTTGGTGATGCCCCGGCAGAGCCACCCGGCCGGAAGCGATGCGGGGAGCGGCACAGGCGGCGGCGGCACGCACCGGGGCGCGCGGCGGCGCAGGGCGCGGTACGCGGAACGGCCGGACTGTGTGCGCCGGCTGCTGCCCCGCGCGCTGGTCGTCGCGTTCCTGGCGGGCGGGACCACCGCGTTCGTCGCCACGGACAAGGCGATCGAGCTCAGCGTCGACGGCACCGGGCGCACTCTGCACACCTTCGCAGACGACGTCTCCGGACTGCTGGCCGACGAGGGCGTGCGGCTGGGGCCGCACGACGTGGTGGTGCCCGGCGCCGAGGCCGCGCTCACCAGCGGCGACGAGATCACCGTGCGCCGCGGGCGGCCGGTCCGGCTCACGCTCGACGGACAGCGCCGCGAGGTGTGGACGACGGCGCGCACGGTCGAGGAGGCGCTCGGGCAGTTGGGCGTGCGCGCGGAGGGCGCGTATCTGTCGGCCGCGCGCTCGCAGCCCATCGGACGCGCCGGACTCGCCCTGGACGTGCGCACCGAACGCTCGGTGACCGTCATGGCGGACGGCCGCGCCCGCACGATCCGCACCAACGCGGCGACCGTGCGGGACGTGGTGCGGGAGGCCGGGATCACCCTGCGGGGCCAGGACACCACCTCCGTGGCGCCGTCCAGCTTTCCGCGCGACGGGCAGACGGTCACCGTGCTGCGGATCACCGGAAGCCGGGAGGTGCGCGAGGAACTCGTCCCGTTCGCCGTACGGCGCACCGCCGACCCGTCCCTCTTCACGGGGACGGAGGTCGTGGAGCGTGCCGGACAGCCGGGGGTGCGCCGGATCGTGTACTCCGTGCGTACCGTCAACGGCGTGCGGCAGCGGCCGTGGCGCGTGGAGTCGGAGGTGGTGCGGGCGCCGCGGACGCAGATCGTGAAGTTCGGCACCAGGGCCCACCCGCGGTCGGTACGGGGCGCCGACCACCTCGACTGGCAGGGGCTGGCGCAGTGCGAGTCCGGCGGCAGGGCGGACGCCGTGGACCCCTCGGGCACGTACGGCGGCCTGTACCAGTTCGACGAGGGCACCTGGCACCGCCTCGGCGGCCGGGGCCGCCCCCAGGACGCCCCGGCGGAGGAACAGACCTACCGCGCGAAGAAGCTGTACGTCAGCCGCGGCTCAAGCCCCTGGCCCCACTGCGGCGACCGACTGCAGGGGTAGGCGCGCGGAGACGCGGACGAGCCCCGGCGGCGTCGGCCGTCCCGCGCCCGCCGCCCACCGTGCGCGGACGCCGCGAGCAGGCGAGCGGGACCCTCTGTGCCCGCCTCCGCTCCGGACGGCCGCGGGTCGGCCCCGCTCCAGGGCGGCTGCGGGGTGGGCCTCGTCCCCGGGGCGGCCGCAGGACGGCCCTCGCGCGGGTCGCCGGGGCCAGCGGCGGTCGTGGGCGAGTCTTTGCGTTGCCCCGCCGGCGCCGTCGCCGTCCGGCCGTGCGTGGGCGAGCCGCCCGCCGGCGCCCGCCCCCGCGCCGTCCCCCGGCGCCGTCCGCCGTGCGTGGGCTTCTGCTTCGGGTGGCCGCTGGGCGGGCCCGGTGGCCGTGGCGGTTGCGTGGTTCGCGTCCCCGTACCCTTGTGCCGTGAGCAGCCCCGCCCCCGACGCCCTCCTGGGCCCCGCCGACGTCCGCGAACTCGCGGCCGCGCTCGGCGTGCGCCCCACCAAGCAACGCGGCCAGAACTTCGTGATCGACGCGAACACCGTCCGCCGCATCGTCCGCACCGCCGACGTCCAGCCCGAGGACGTGGTCGTCGAGGTCGGCCCGGGGCTCGGCTCCCTCACCCTGGCCCTGCTGGAGGCCGCCGAGCGGGTCACCGCCGTCGAGATCGACGACGTGCTCGCCGGCGCGCTGCCCGCGACCGTCGCCGCCCGCATGCCGGAGCGCGCCGCCCGTTTCGCGCTGGTCCACTCCGACGCGATGCACGTCACCGAGCTGCCGGGCCCCGCGCCCACCGCCCTGGTCGCGAACCTCCCGTACAACGTGGCCGTGCCCGTCCTGCTGCACATGCTCGACACCTTCCCGAGCATCGAGCGGACTCTGGTGATGGTGCAGGCGGAGGTCGCCGACCGGCTCGCCGCGGCGCCCGGATCGAAGGTGTACGGCGTGCCGTCCGTGAAGGCCAACTGGTACGCCGAGGTCAAGCGGGCCGGGGCCATCGGCCGCAACGTCTTCTGGCCCGCGCCCAACGTCGACAGCGGACTGGTGTCGCTGGTCCGGCGCACGGAACCGATCGCGACCACCGCCACCAAGCGCGAGGTCTTCGCCGTCGTCGACGCGGCCTTCGCCCAGCGCCGCAAGACCCTGCGGGCCGCGCTCGCCGGGTGGGCCGGTTCGGCCGCGGCGGCGGAGGCGGCCCTGGTCGCCGCCGGGGTCTCCCCGCAGGCGCGGGGCGAGTCGCTGACCGTGGAGGAGTTCGCACGGATCGCCGAACACAAGGAGACCGGTAAGTGAGCGTCACCGTACGCGTCCCGGCCAAGGTCAACGCCCAGCTCGCGGTCGGCGCCGCCCGCCCCGACGGCTTCCACGACCTGGCGAACGTCTTCCTCGCGGTCGGCCTGTACGACGAGGTCACGGTCACCGAGGCCGACGAACTGCGCGTGACCTGCGCGGGTCCGGACGCCGGCGAGGTCCCGCTGGACCGTACGAACCTCGCCGCCCGCGCGGCGCTCGTCCTCGCCGAGTGTTACGGCCGCAGCCCCGACGTGCACATCCACATCGCCAAGGACATCCCGGTCGCCGGGGGCATGGCGGGCGGCAGCGCGGACGGCGCGGGCGCGCTGGTGGCCTGCGACGCGCTGTGGGGCACGAACGCCTCCCGCGACGAACTCCTCGACATCTGCGCCGAACTGGGCAGCGATGTGCCGTTCAGCCTGGTCGGCGGGGCGGCGCTGGGCACCGGGCGCGGGGAGAAGCTGCGCCCGCTGGAGGTCGGCGGCACCTTCCACTGGGTGTTCGCGATGGCCGACGGGGGGCTGTCCACGCCTGCGGTGTTCCGCGAGTTCGACCGGCTCGCCGAGGGCACGGACATTCCGGAGCCGGTCGCCTCCGAGGACCTGCTGGCCGCCCTGGAGAAGGGGGACACCGCGGCCCTCGCCGCCGCGCTCTCCAACGACCTCCAGCCCGCGGCGCTCTCCCTGCGCCCGTCCCTCGCGGACACGCTCGCGGCGGGGTGTGAGGCCGGTGCCCTGGCGGGCCTGGTCTCCGGCTCGGGGCCGACGACGGCCTTCCTCACGGCTGACGCCGAGTCGGCGGGGGCAGTGGCGCGAGCCCTGCGGGAGTCCGGCACCTGCCGCACGGTACGGGTGGCCAGGGGGCCCGCGGCGGGGGCGACGGTGCTCTGAGGAGCCGGGCGGCTCAGAGGTTGTCGATGGCGGTCAGGTCGATGTCGATGGTGTAGGGCACGTCGACCTTGAGGTGATCGTGGTGAATGCCGGTCAAGGCGTACTCGCGGGCTGTCTGGGCCAGCTCGTAGACCTGCACGACTGGGCGGCTGTCGGGACCCGCCATCTCGACCAGCCAAAAATGGCGGATGCCTGCTGCGGCGTACTTGACCGGCTTGGTGTAGCGGTCACGTGACTCGGACTCCGGGGAAATGACCTCGACGGCCAGGCGGACGTCTCTCCCGTCGAAGTGCGTCTGCATCGGTCCTGTTTTGGCGCTCGCCGTGACGACGGAGATGTCTGGCTCGGGCCCGTTGCGCTTGTCCAACAGGACGGTCATCTCACGGGCGACTTTGAGCTCGGGCGGCAGAGTACTGCGCAGGCCACTCACGAGCAGATCGATCGCTGTGAAGTGGAAGTAGCGCTGCGGACTCACGAAGACCAGGCTCCCGTCGATCAGCTCGGTGTGCGGCGGGAGATTGGGCAGCGTGAACAGATCGTCCACGGTGTAACCGTCCATCGGCGGCATCGGCCAGTGAGGCTGCTCGGTGGACTCGGCGGTCATGGTTCCTCCCATGGACGGGATTCTGCTGCCTGCCCTCCACGGTAGCCGCCCGTTGCCGATCACGTCATCACAAAGGGTGACGATCGCCTCGCGCGTCGCTCCTCATCTCCGAGGCCCTACGCTTGAAGGCTGACCGACCCCCCGCGCACAGGAGTGAAATGGCCGTCAACCTGGTCAATGTCGAGAACGTCAGCAAGGTGTACGGCACGCGCGCCCTGCTCGACGGCGTCTCGCTCGGTGTGTCCGAAGGGGACCGGATCGGGGTCGTCGGGCGCAACGGTGACGGCAAGACCACGCTGATCCGGATGCTGGCCCGGCTGGAGGACGCCGACACCGGAAGGGTCACGCACTCCGGCGGACTGCGGCTCGGGGTGCTCACGCAGCACGACTCCCTCGACCCGGAGGCCACCGTCCGCCACGAGGTCATCGGGGACATGGCCGACCACGAGTGGGCGGGCAACGCCAAGGTCAGGGACGTACTGACCGGACTGTTCGGCGGGCTCGACCTGCCGGGCTTCCCCAAGGGCCTCGACACGGTCATCGGGCCGCTGTCCGGCGGTGAGCGGCGGCGGATCGCGCTGGCCAAGCTGCTCATCGAGGAACAGGACCTGCTCGTCCTGGACGAGCCCACCAACCACCTCGACGTCGAGGGCATCTCCTGGCTGGCCCGGCACCTGCGCGAGCGCCGCTCCGCGCTGGTGTGCGTCACCCACGACCGCTGGTTCCTCGACCAGGTCTGCACCCGCATGTGGGACGTGCAGCGCGGGGCCGTGTACGAGTACGAGGGCGGCTACTCCGACTACGTCTTCGCCCGCGCCGAGCGCGAGCGGATCGCCGCCACCGAGGAGGTCAAGCGGCAGAACCTGATCCGCAAGGAACTGGCCTGGCTGCGGCGCGGCGCCCCCGCCCGCACCTCCAAGCCCCGCTTCCGGGTGGAGGCCGCCAACGAGCTGATCGCCGACGTGCCCCCGCCCCGCGACAGCAGCGAGCTGATGAAGTTCGCCTCCTCCCGCCTCGGCAGGACGGTCTTCGACCTGGAGGACATCACCGTCCAGGCCGGGCCGAAGGTGCTGCTCAAGCACGTCACCTGGCACCTCGGACCGGGCGACCGGATCGGTCTCGTCGGCGTCAACGGCTCCGGGAAGACCTCCCTGCTGCGGGCCATGGCCGACGCCGCCCGTACCGAGGGCGAGGCACAGCCCTCCGGCGGGCGGATCGCCGTCGGCAGGACCGTCAAGCTCGCCTACCTCTCCCAGGAGGTCGCCGAACTCGACCCCGACTGGCGGGTCCTGGAGGCCGTGCAGCGGGTGCGCGAGCGCGTCGACCTCGGCAAGGGGCGGGAGATGACCGCCGGGCAGCTGTGCGAGACGTTCGGCTTCGGCAAGGAGAAGCAGTGGACGCCGGTGGGCGACCTGTCCGGCGGTGAACGGCGGCGGCTGCAACTGCTGCGCCTGCTCATGGACGAGCCCAACGTGCTCTTCCTCGACGAGCCCACCAACGACCTCGACATCGAGACCCTCACCCAGCTCGAGGACCTCCTCGACGGCTGGCCGGGCTCGATGGTCGTCATCTCCCACGACCGCTTCTTCGTCGAGCGCACCACCGACACGGTGTACGCGCTCCTCGGCGACGGCGCGCTGCGGATGCTGCCGCGCGGCATCGACGAGTACCTGGAGCGGCGGCAGCGGATGGAGCAGCAGGCCGCGGCCGCCGCCCCGGTCCCGGCGCCCGCCGCCGAGCAGGCCGCGCCCGAGCGCAGCGCCGCCGAACTGCGCGCCGCGAAGAAGGAACTGCAGAAGATCGAGCGGCAGTTGGACCGCGTCTCCGAGAAGGAGTCCACGCTGCACGCGCGGATCGCCGAGCACGCCACCGACTTCGCGAAGGTCGCCGAACTCGACGCCGAGCTGCGCGCCTTGGCGGGGGAGCGGGAGGAACTGGAGATGCGCTGGCTCGAACTCGCCGAGGACGCGTAGCGGTTCGGGCCGGTGCGTCGGGGCGGGCGCACGCCCCGTGTGAACGGGACGTGTCGGTTTTCTGGAGGGAAGTCCGCCGGGCCCGCCACGCATAACGGGCGCGTCACGGGCCGGTTCTCCCTTGGGAACAGGGGCTGACGTGTACCGGTGACGGCCGGGTTACGAGTGATAGGAATGAGCCGTCCGGGAACTTTCCCGGGCGGCTCTGGGCGTGTCGAGACCTCAGGGCACGGCTAAAAAGCAGTGATTGAGGGGGAAGCGCGCTGATGTCCCAGCCGCCCAGCCGGCCGCCCCAGGGCGGCTTCGGAGCACCGCAGGATCAGCCGCCACAACCGCAGGACCAGCCGCCGCAGTCCGGCGGCTTCGGCCCCCCGCAGCCGCCCGCGCAGACCCCGCCGCCCCAGGCCCCGCCGGCCCAGGGCGGCTTCGGCGCGCCCCAGGACCCGCGCCAGGCCACGCCCCCGCCGCCGGCCCAGCCGCCGCAGAGCCCGCCCCCGCCCGCGGGACCGCCCCAGCCCGGCTACGGCTATCCGCAGCAGCCCGGGCCCTACGCCCAGCCCGGCCCCTACGGAGCGCCCGCCGCACCCGGTCCGTACGGGCCGCCGCAGCCGGGACCGTACGGTCCGCCCCAGCAGCCGGGACCGTACGGGCAGCCCGGATACGGCTATCCGCAGCAGCCCCACTTCGCGGGCGCGCCCGGCACCCCGCCCCCCGGCGGCTCCGGCGGCCCGTTCAAGGGCAGGACCGCGGCCGTCATCGGCGCCGCGGTGGCCGCCCTGCTCGTCGTCGGCCTCAGCGTGTGGGCCTTCACAGGCGACGACGGCAAGAAGCCGGTCGCCGGGGCGAGCGACGACGCGAAGCCCTCGAAGTCCGCGGTCTCCGACGCCCCGGTCGACCCCGGTGACGGCGGCGGCGACGGCAAGGACGACAAGGGGGAGACGGAGGACCTCAACGCGGGCCGCAAGTCCGGCGAGGCGAAGGTGCTCTGGTACAAGGAGGCACCCTCCGCGCCCGGTGGCGGCGCCGATGCCCCCGGTATGTGGATCACCGGCAGGACGGCGGTGAAGGCGGCGTACAAGCAGGTCTTCGCCTACAACGTCGCTGACGGCGGGCCCACCTGGGAACCGATCACGTTCCCGGAGAAGATCTGCGCGGTGACACCGCGGAAGACGGCCGGCGACAAGGTGGTCGTGGCCTACATGAGCGGCAGCAGCGACCGCGCCAAGTGCAACCAGCTCCAGCAGATCGACCTGAACACCGGGGCGAAGGGCTGGACCGCCAAGGTCGCGGACGGCGAGCTGTTCGACAGCACGCTCACCATCGAGATGACCGTGGCCGGCAAGACCCTGATGGTGGGCCGCTCGCAGTCGGGCACGGCGTACGACATCGACAGCGGAAAGAAGCTGTTCGACAAGAAGCGTTACGGCGACGCCTGCTTCCCCGGCGCCTTCGCGGGCGGTGCGCGGCTGATCTCGGTGGCGTCCTGCGGGGCCGGAAGTTCCAACGAGCACGACGAGGTGCAGGAACTCGACCCCGCCACCGGCGCGGTCAGGTGGACCAAGAAGATCCCCAAGAACTGGTCGGTCGAGCGGGTCTACTCCGTCGACCCGGTGATCCTTTACTCGGTGGACGAGGACAAGAAGCACTGGAACATCTCGACGCTGGGCAGCGGCGGCGCCATCCGTTCCCAGGTGGACACCAAGGCGAAGTTCAACGCCCAGTGCGGCTGGGCCATCCTCGCCCGCAAGCTCCAGGGCTGCCAGGCCGTCGCCTCCGACGCCGACACCCTCTACCTGCCCACCGACGTCACCACCGGCGCCAACGAGATCGTCGCCATCGACCTCGCCACCGGCAAGGAGAAGTGGCGCGTGAAGTCCCCGACGGACACCTCGATGATGCCGCTCAAGGCGGAGAACGGTCAGCTCGTCGTGTACGTCGAGCCGTCGTACCGCGAGGGCGGCCAGGTCGTGTCCGTGGCCACGGCGGGCTCCGCCCACACCCCGGTGAAGCTGCTGCAGAACCCGGAGGGCACCGCGTCGATCGAGAACGGCTTCTACTCGCGGGCCGTCGACTGGGTCGACGGACGCCTCTACCTCTCCACCACCCGGCTGAGCGGAAAGTCCGACACGAAGGAGAAGCTGATGCTCGCCTACGGCAAGTGAGCCCGGCCGGCCGCGTCCCACGCGGCCGGCGCCGCACGCCGTCCTGGCCACCCGGCTTCCCCGTCGTCCCCGTCGTTCCGTCCCGCTCAGCTTCCCCGAGGTGCACTTGTCATGACCCAGCCGCCCCCGCCGCCCAACCAGCCACCGCAGCACGGCGGTTACGGCCAGCCCCAGGGCCGGCCACAGCAGCCCGCACCGCCCGCATCGCCCGCATCGCCGGCACCGCCCGTGCCGCCCGCGCAGACGCCGCCCGCGGGCGGTCCGGACCTCGCCAAGTCCCCCCAGCCCGCGCCCGGCTACGGCTACCCGCAGGCACCGCCGCAGCACGGCGCCCCGCAGACGTCGCCCCCGGCCGGACCGCCGCAGCCCCCGTCCGGCTACGGCTACCCGGGCGGGCAGCCGAACCCGTACGCCCAGCCCCCCGCCGGGCAGCCGAACCCCTACGCCCAGCCCCCCGCCGGGCAGCCGAACCCGTACGGCGCCCAGCAGCCCGGATACGGCTACCCCGCCCAGCCGCCGACCGTGCCGCTGCAGCCGCAGACCGGACAGCCCGGCGGCGGCCGGAAGGTCAACGCCCAGGTCGCGATGATCGTCTCGACCGTCGTCGTGATCGCCCTCATCATCGGCACCGGCATCTGGTACTCGCACCGGTCCGACGGCGGCAAGCAGGACACCGCGAACTCCAGCGGCGGCACCGGCGGCAAGGGGGACGACGGCAAGCCGGCCTCCGGCGGCACGGAGAAGGCGCCGTCCGACCCGGCCTCCAAGGTCCTCTACCAGGTGCCGATGCCCGAGGTGAGCGACCTGGTCACCACCAGCGGCTCCTGGCTCACCGGCAAGGCGTACGTCAAGACCGGCGTCGCCGAGGTCGTCGGCTACGACCGGGACAAGGGCACCAAGCTCTGGACGATCGGGCTGCCCGGCCCGGTGTGCACGGCCAGCGTCCACTCCACCTCGGACGACCGCACGGCGATCGTCTACGAGCCCGCCATGCCGACCAAGGACCAGCCCACGCACGGCTGCAGCCAGGTCGCCGCGATCGACCTCGACGCCGGCAAGAAGCTGTGGACGCAGACCGTCAAGTCCGGTGACCAGCTCGTCAGGCTCGACAACGTCACCGTCAGCGGCGCCACGGTCGCCGTGGGCGGCACCAACGGCGGCGCCGCCTTCGACATCGCCGACGGCAAGGTTTTGTGGGCCCCGAAGGCGGCCGACACCTGCTACGACGCCGGGTACGGCGGCGGCGCGAAGCTGGTCGCGGTGCGCAAGTGCGGCCAGTACGGGCAGCGTCAGCTGCACATCCAGACCATCGACCCGAAGTCCGGCAAGGTGATCTCGGAGTACAAGATGTCGCAGGGCATCGAGTACGCCGCGATCGTCTCGACCGATCCGCTCGTCCTGGCCGCCGACGTCGGCCGGAGCGCGGGCGACGGCAGTGGTATCTCGGACTTCTTCTCCGTCGACAACGGGACCGGCAAGCTGCGCGCCCACATCTCGGCGCCCGGCGACACCTACGCGGCCCGCTGCGACGGCATCAGCAAGGTCGAGGACTGCCGGGGCCTCGCGGTCGGCAACGACCGCCTGTACGTGCCCACCGAGGACCACGACGGCAGCGAGAAGTACCGCAAGATCAACGAGGTCGTCGCGTTCGACCTCGGCACCGGCAAGCAGACCGGCCAGCGCGCCGACTCGGGCGACGGGTACCACATCTACCCGCTGCGGATGGACGGCTCCGACGTCATCGCGTACAAGAGCCCGCCCTACGACAAGGGCGGCCAGATCGTCAGCATCGACGGCAGCAGCTTCAAGCAGACCAAGCTGATGGAGAACCCGTCCTCGCGGGACGTGCGCGACGCGGAGACCTCCATGTTGCCGGAGCGCGCGGAGTTCCTGTACTCCCAGGGCCACCTCTACATGTCGTCGGTCTTCGCCCGCAAGTCGTCGTCCTCGTTCGGCAAGGACTACCTGGCACTCGCCTTCGGAACGGGCGGCTGACCCGCCGCACGGCCGGAACGAGACGGCCCCGTCCCCGACCGGGGACGGGGCCGTGCGCGTACCACTCGGCGCCCCCGCACGACCCTCGAAATCAGTTTTGAATGCGAGGAATGCGAAAAGGTCGCCGATCCGGGGCACTTCTCGCCGGTAGGGGCAGCGCGACGTCGAACAAGCGTGTAGCTTCCGGGGGCATGACGGGCGGCGTGCCGGGGGGCCGCCGCCCGGGCGGGATGCGGACATCCGTGGGGGGACTGGGGGGCTTGATGGGAGTGCGGCTCATGGTGGTCGACGACCACCGGCTACTGGCCGAGGCGCTGGCCTCGGCGCTGAAGCTGCGCGGGCACCGCGTGCTGGCCGCCACCGCGCCGGCCGCGGGCGCGGCGGATCTGGTGATCAGCCGCGCACCGGAGGTGTGCCTGCTGGGCACGGCGACACCGGCCGAGCCCGGCACCTTCGAGCCGGTGGTGAAGATCAAGCGGGAGCGTCCGCAGGTCGCGGTGATCGTGCTCGGCCCGGTTCCGTCCCCGCGGGGCATCGCGGCCGCCTTCGCGGCGGGGGCCTCGGGGTACGTACGCCACGACGAGCGCATCGAGGGCGTCGAGCGGGCGATCATCAAGGCGCGGGCGGGCGAGGCCGCCGTCGCCCCGCAGCTCCTCCAGGGCGCCTTCGGCGAGTTGCTGAACCCCGCCGCCCCACCGGACGACGAGGGCCAGCGTCTTCTGCGGATGCTCACCCCGCGCGAGGTGGAGGTCCTGGTCCGGGTCGCCGAGGGCGAGGACACCCGGCTGATCGCGGCCGGTATGGGCATCGCCCCCAGCACGGCCCGGACCCATGTCCAGCGCGTCCTGATGAAGCTCGGGGTGGGCTCGCGGCTGGAGGCGGCGGCCCTGGCGGCCCGCACCGGCCTGCTCGACCGGGCGGGCCCGCTGCCGTAGCCCCGGCCTCCCGCTCGGGACGGGGGACGCCTGTGTCAGTCCTCCCGCGGTTCCTCCCGCGGTTCCTCCGGCGGGGCCACCGGGCGCAGCTTCATCCACACCAGGAAGAACACGCCCAGGACCAGCATGCCCGTGCCGGTCCACAGATTGATGTTGACGCCCTGGGCCTTGTCGATGGCGGCCTGGGAGTCGGTGATCCCGGTGACGGTCACGATGACGCCGTACAGCACGAACAGGCCACCGATGATCCGCCGCAGGTCGAAGATGCGCGCGGCGGTCGCGGACCTGCTCTCCAGGTCGGTGACCTCGCGCTGGACGTCGTTCTCGGAGTACCCGGAGCGTCCGGGGTTCTCGGGCTCTTGCATGGTCGGTCGATCCTCCGCGATCAGAACGAGAACGGGACGTAGCACAGGGCGGCCAGCACGACGGCACCCCAGCCAAGGAGTGCCGGGCGGCGGTACCAGGCCTCGTCGCCGGGCGCGGGCGGCTCGGCGAGGCCGGGCGACCTGGTGCCGTAGACCAGGCCCCGCAGTTCCTCCTCCGGCCTGGGCCTGGTGAACAGGGACACGGCCACCATGACCACCGCGCCGGCCGCGAACCCGGCGATCGCGGAGACGAAGTTGGCGCCCTGGTCGGAGGGGATGTGGACGATGTCCTGCTTGTAGAGGACGAAGTAGTTCACCATCGCGGCGGTGGTACCGGCGAGCAGACCCCAGAAACCGGACTTCATGGACGCCCGCTTCCAGAACATGCCCACGATGAACACCACGAACATCGGCACGTTGAAGAAGGAGAACAGCGTCTGGAGGTAGCTCATGATGTTCGAGAACGAGGACGCGAGGAAGGCCGTGCCGATCGACGCGACCACACCGATGGCCGTGATGAGCCGGCCGAAGCCGACGTAGTAGGCGTCCTCGCGCTGCCGGACCACGTACTTGGCCCAGATGTCGTTGGTGAACACGGTGTTGAAGGACGACACGTTGGCCGCCATGCCGGCCATGAAGGCCGCGAGCAGACCGGTGACCGCGATGCCCAGCACACCGTTGGGCAGCAACTCCTGCATGAGGTAAGGGATCGCGTCGTTGTACTGGAGCCCCGAGTCGGCCGTGCCGAAGCCGGGCACCAGCACGGCGGCGGCCAGGCCGGGGATCATCACCAGGAAGACGATGAAGATCTTCGGGAACGCGGCGATCAGCGGGGTGCGTTGGGCGGCGGACAGGTTCTTCGCGGACAGCGCGCGCTGCACCTCGGCGAAGTTGGTCGTCCAGTAGCCGAAGGACAGCACGAAGCCGAGGCCGAGGACGATGGTCAGCCAGTTGGCGCCGAGCGGGTTGGCGTCGCCGATCCCCGTACCGCCCCACGCGGTGGTGAAGTTCGCCCCGTGCTGCTCGGTGAGCCGGGAGGTCAGCCCGTCCCAGCCGCCGGCCTTCTTCAGGCTGAGCACCACGATCGGGATGAGGGCCGCGAGGATCACGAAGAACTGCAGCACCTCGTTGTAGATCGCGGACGACAGGCCGCCGAGGGTGATGTAGGCCAGGACGAAGAAGCCGGCGACGACGATCGCCACCCACTGCGGCCAGCCCAGCAGCGCCTCGACGACGATCGCGAGCGCGTAGAGGTTCACACCGGCGATCAGGATGGCCGCGAAGGCGAACAGGATCGAACTGAGCAGATGCGCCGACCTGTCGAAGCGCAGCAGCAGGAACTCCGGTACGGACCGCACCTTGGAGCCGTAGTAGAAGGGCATCATCACCAGGCCGAGGAAGACCATGGCCGGGATGGCGCCGATCCAGTACCAGTGCACGGTGTACGCGCCGTACTGGGCGCTGTTGGCGGCCATGCCGAGGATCTCGGTGGCGGCCAGGTTGGCGGAGATGAACGCGAGGCCGGTGATCCAGGCGGGCAGCGAGCGCCCGGAGAGGAAGAAGTCCAGGCTGGTCCTCACCGAACGGCGGGCGGCGAAGCCGATGCCGAGGACCACGGCGAAGTAGATCGCGAGGATCGCGTAGTCGAGCCCGTTGGTGGGCAGTCGGAGCCCCGCTGCCAGGTGTACGGGTGCGGTTGTGGGGGTTTGCATGTGAACTCGCTTCGTCGCGCGAACTGGTCCAGCGGGAACCTACGCCTCCGCGTTCATTATTTGAACAGTTTTGTTGGTGGACTTTGTTCGATCGTGATGTAACCCCAACAGATGAGGGTCTGGTGAGTTGTGAGATGTTATGTTTGATTGTGTTGGGTGATTGGGCGTCGACGGGGGCGGGCTCGCGGACCGGTGGCCCGGGGACCAGTAGGGAGTCCGACAGTGAAGAAGACCTCGACCCGGCTGGCCGACGGTCGTGAGCTCATCTACTACGACCTGCGGGACGACACCGTGCGCGAGGCCGTGGACCGGCGCCCGCTGGAACGGACGGTCACCACCTCGGAGATCCGCCGGGACGCGCTGCTCGGTGACGCGGTCGCCGTAGCCTCCCACCGTCAGGGCCGCACCTACCACCCGCCGGCCGGCGAGTGCCCGCTGTGCCCCTCCACCGGCGACCGCCTCAGCGAGATCCCCGACTCCTCCTACGACGTGGTGGTATTCGAGAACCGCTTCCCCTCGCTGGCCGGCGACCTCGGCCGCTGCGAGGTCGTCTGCTTCACCTCCGACCACGACGCCTCGTTCGCCGACCTGAGCGAGCGGCAGGCCAGGCTGGTCCTGGACGCGTGGACGGACCGCACCGCGGAACTGTCCGCGCTTCCTGCCGTGAAGCAGGTGTTCTGCTTCGAGAACCGCGGCCCCGAGATCGGCGTGACGCTGGGCCACCCGCACGGCCAGATCTACGCCTATCCCTTCACCACCCCGCGCACCGCGCTGATGCTGCGCTCACTGGCGGCCCACCGGGAGGCCACCGGCGGGGAGAACCTCTTCGACGCGGTCCTGGACCGGGAGTCGGCCGGCGAGCGGGTCGTCGTCGAGGGCGAGCACTGGGTGGCCTTCGTGCCGTACGCGGCGCACTGGCCCTACGAGGTCCACCTCTACCCCCGGCGCCGGGTCCCCGACCTGCTCGGGCTCGACGAGGCCGCGCGCGCGGAGTTCCCCCGGATCCACCTCGATCTGTTGCGGCGCTTCGACCGGCTGTTCGGCGAGGGCGACCCGCCGACGCCGTACATCGCGGCCTGGCACCAGGCGCCGTTCGGCGCGCTGGACGAGTTCGACGGCGTCACGCGCGACGACTTCGCCCTCCACCTCGAGCTTTTCACCATCCGCCGCACTTCCGGAAAGCTGAAGTTCCTTGCGGGTTCCGAGTCCGGCATGAACGTGTTCATCAACGACGTGCCGCCGGAGCGCGCGGCGCAGCGGCTGCGGGAGGTAGCGGGTTCATGAGCGGGAAGTACCTGGTGACGGGTGGCGCGGGCTACGTCGGCAGTGTGGTCGCCCAGCACCTTCTTGAGGCCGGTCACGAGGCCGTCGTGCTCGACAACCTCTCCACCGGCTCCCGCGAGGGCGTGCCCGCGGGCGCCTCCTTCGTCGAGGGCGACATCCGGGACGCCGCCAAGTGGCTGGACCCCTCCTTCGCCGGGGTGCTGCACTTCGCCGCCTCCTCGCAGGTCGGCGAGTCGGTGCTGAAGCCGGAGAAGTACTGGGACAACAACGTCGGCGGCACGATGGCCCTGCTCGCCGCGATGCGCGGGGCGGGCGTACGCACGCTGGTCTTCTCCTCCACGGCGGCGACCTACGGCGAGCCGGAGCAGGTGCCCATCACCGAGACGGCCCCGACCCGGCCCACCAACCCCTACGGCGCCTCGAAGCTCGCGGTCGACCACATGATCGCCGGCGAGGCGGCGGCCCACGGCCTGGGCGCGGTCTCGCTGCGCTACTTCAACGTGGCCGGCGCGTACGGCGTCTACGGCGAACGCCACGACCCCGAGTCGCACCTGATCCCGCTGGTCCTCCAGGTCGCCCGGGGCAGGCGGGAGGCGATCTCCGTCTTCGGCGACGACTATCCGACCCCGGACGGCACCTGCGTGCGCGACTACATCCACGTGGCCGACCTCGCCGAGGCCCACCTGCTGGCCCTGGACGCCGCCCGGCCCGGCGAGCACCTGGTGTGCAACCTCGGCAACGGCAACGGCTTCTCCGTGCGCGAGGTCGTCGAGACCGTCCGCCGGGTCACCGGCCACCCCGTCCCCGAGGTCGTGGCCCCGCGCCGGGCCGGCGACCCGGCGGTCCTGGTCGCCTCGGCGGCCGCCGCCCGCGAAAAGCTCGGCTGGAACCCGTCCCGCACCGACCTCGCGGGTATCGTCGCGGATGCCTGGGAGTTCGCGCAGCACATCGCAAGGGAGCGGTAAGTGGGGGTACTTGAGGTCAGAGAAGGCTTCGTCGAGTTGTACGGCGCCGAGCCGGAGGGGGTCTGGGCGGCGCCGGGCCGCGTCAACCTGATCGGCGAGCACACCGACTACAACGACGGCTTCGTGATGCCCTTCGCGCTGCCGCACGTGACGACGGCCGCGGTCGCGCGCCGCGACGACGGCGTACTGCGGCTGCACTCGGCGGACGTGCCGGGAGGGCCGGTGGAACTGCGGCTCGACGAGCTGACCCCGGAGTCCGACCGCGACTGGACCGCCTACCCCGCGGGCGTGGTCTGGGCCCTGCGCGAGGCGGGCCACGAGGTGACCGGCGCGGACGTCCACCTGACGTCGACGGTCCCCACGGGCGCCGGACTGTCCTCCTCCGCGGCCCTGCAGGTCGTGGTCGCCCTGGCCCTGAACGACCTCTACGCCCTGGGCCTGAAGGGCTGGCGGCTGGCCCGCCTGTGCCAGCGCGCCGAGAACGTCTACGTCGGCGCCCCGACCGGCATCATGGACCAGACCGCCTCGGCCTGCTGCGAGGAGGGCCACGCGCTGTTCCTGGACACCCGGGACCTGTCCCAGCGCCAGGTTTCCTTCGACCTGGCCGCCGAGGGCCTGCGCCTGCTGGTCGTCGACACCCGGGTCGAGCACGCGCACAGCGGCGGCGAGTACGGCCGCCGCCGCGCGGGCTGCGAGAAGGGCGCGGCCCTGCTGGGCGTGGACGCCCTGCGGGACATCCCCCACGACGGGCTGGACGCGGCGCTGGCCGAGCTGGCCGGTGAGGAGGAGGTGGCCCGGCTTGTCCGCCACGTCGTCACCGAGAACAGGCGGGCTCAGCGGGTGGTGTCCCTCCTGGAATCGGGCGACATCAGGGCGATCGGCCCGATCCTGACCGAGGGCCACGCCTCCCTGCGCGACGACTTCCGCGTCTCCTGCCCGGAACTGGACCTGGTCGTCGACACGGCCCTCGCCTCCGGCGCCCTCGGCGCCCGCATGACCGGCGGCGGCTTCGGCGGCTCGGCGATCGTCCTGACGGACTCCGCCGAAGTCCCCAGCCTCGCCAAGGCAATGGAAGAGGCCTTCACCAAGGCGGGCCACACCGGCCCACGAGTCTTCGAGGCGGTCCCCTCAGCGGGCGCCCGCCGGCTGGCCTGACGCCCGACCGTCGACGGCTGGAAGAACAGTGAGCTCTCAGCATCGCCTCCTCAGCGGAAGGACGGCATTGGTGATGATGGACATGCGGTTGGGCTGATAAGGGACCTACGGAAGACCTGTCAGGACTCCAGCCGCACCACGCCACGTTCGAGGGGCGCTCGGAACCGTTCCGGGTTGGGCGCATGAGAGATCAGTGACGATATGCGAAGAGGCGGCCGCACGTTCGCCGGGTCACCCCACCGGCCGGGTCGTCACCCTTGGGAGGAATCATGACCGCCGAGCCCACTGCCGAGCCGACCGCTGAGCCCGGCTGCCGCTGGCCGGTGCCGCACCGGGACGGATACACCGTGGACGACCTGTTCACGGTGCCCGACCTCCCGCCGCACACCGAGCTGATCGACGGGAGCCTTGTCTTCGTCAGTCCGCAGCGGTATTTCCACAGCATCGTGATCGACCTTCTGGTGACCGGCCTGCGCCGCACGGTTCCCACGACGATGAAGATCCGCCGGGAGATGACCGTCGTGCTGGACCGTCGTAACGCACCGGAGCCGGACCTGTCCGTGGTCCGCGCGGAGGCGGTCACCGGCAGGGAGCAGACCCGCTTCCCCGTCGCCGATGTCCTGCTGGCCGTCGAGGTCGTCTCGCCGGACTCCGAGGCCCGGGACCACGACACCAAGCCGCACGAGTACGCCGCCGCGGGTATCCCGCATTTCTGGCTGGTCGAGATGAGCGGCTCCGATCACCATCCCGTGGTCCGCACCTACGAACTCGACCCGCTGACCAAGACGTACGCCCTGACCGGCACCCACCGCGACCGGCTCAAGCTCGACGTGCCCTACGAGATCGACATCGACATCAGCACGGAGGCGCTCGACGCGCTCTGAGGGATTGCGGCCGCTCAGGGCAGCGGCTTGATCATGGTGTATTCGGTGATTCCCGGGGGGTAGTCGGGGATCGCGCAGACCACCTTGTAGTGGTGCCTGCGGTAGAAGCCGGGGGCCTGGAAGTCCCAGGTTTCCAGGCGGGCGGCGGTGCAGGCGCGGTCGCGGTGGGCGATGCGCTCGGCGCGGGCCAGGAGGCGGGAGCCGAGGCCCGTGCCGCGGTGGGGGGTGTCGACCCAGAGGTGGGTCACGTGCAGCCAGGTCGCCCAGGTGTGGCCCACCAGGCCGCCCGCCAGGTCGCCGGAGTCGTTCAACGCCCAGAGGTGAAGGGGGACTTCCCGGGCGGCCGGGGTTCTGCGCAGGTCGGCGATGAACGGCGAGGCCGCGGTGTTCGTGTCGCGGAGGCGGGAGCGGAGCAGATCGCGGCGCTCTTTGTCGACTTCTGCCTCAATACGAAACATGCGGCACACCCTAAACGCGTCGGCTGGTCAGTTCTGCGAATTGCCTTCCCCTCCTGGCCGCCGCCCGTACTCTGATGAGCGGCACCGGTGGGGGCCGGTGCTGGTCAGGGGGCGAGACGGCTCGGGCAGGACAGCGTCGGGCGCGGAGGCGGTCCGGTACGGCGAGTGCCGTCCGAAGGGGGTTTTCAGTGGTTCGTGTCCGAGTCCTGGTCGTCGACGACCACCGCATCTTCGCCGAGTCGCTCGCCGCAGCCCTGGCCGCCGAGCCCGACGTGGAGGTGTCCGCGGCCGGCTCCGGCCCGGCGGCGCTGCGCTGTCTGGAGCGGGCGGCCGCCGAGGGCCGCCGCTTCGACGTCGTACTCGTCGACTCCGACCTCGGCGGCAACGTCCCCGCGGCCCGGCCCGCCGTTCCCGTGCGGGAGGGCGACGAGGACGGACTGGTGGACGGGATCTCCCTGGTCGCCGGAGTGCGGGGGGCCCAGCCCGGGGTGCGGACCGTCGTACTCGCCGAGAAGGACGACCCGCGCCGCGCAGCCCTCGCCCTCCAGGCCGGTGCCTGCGGCTGGGTCGCCAAGGACTGCTCGCTGTCCCGGCTGCTCACGGTCATCCGCGGGGTCCTGCGCGACGAGACCCATCTGCCGCCCGCCCTGCTCACCGGCGTCCTGCGGGAGCTGACCGCCGCCCGCAAGCACCGTACCGAGAGCGAGCGCCTGGTGGAGTCGCTGACCCCGCGCGAGCGGGAGGTGCTGCGCTGCATGGTCGCGGGTCTTGGCCGCAAGGCCGTCGCCGAGCGGCTGTACCTGTCCCCGCACACCGTGCGCACCCATATGCAGAACGTCCTGGGCAAGCTCGGCGTGCACTCCACCCTGGCCGCCGTGGCCCTGGCCCGCCGGGCCGGGGTGGGGCCGGCCGATCTGGGGCCCGCCGGGCGCATCGGGGTGGAGGAGAGCAGCAGCGCCTGACCAGGCGCCCCCTCAGCCGGGGATCGTGGGGGAGAGCAGCGCCTGACCTCCCGGGTGGCCCCCTCAGCCGGGGATGTTGTCGAACGGGGCGGTCAACTGGCGGAGCAGTCCGGCCAGTTCGCCGCGCTGCGCGGTCGACAGCTCGGCCAGCAGCGCGCGCTCCTGGTCCAGGAGCCCGGCCAGGGACCGGTCGGCGCGGTCCCGGCCCTCGTCCGTCAGCCGGACCAGCACCCCGCGCCGGTCGCTGGGGTCGGGAAGCCGCTCCACCAGGCCCTTCTTGGCCAGCCGGTCGATACGGTTCGTCATCGTGCCCGAGGTGACCAGCGTCTGGGTCAGCAACTGCCCGGGGGAGAGCTGGTACGGCGAGCCCGCGCGCCTGAGCGCCGTCAGGACGTCGAACTCCCAGGGCTCCAGACTGTGCTCGGAGAAGGCCAGCCGGCGTGCGCGGTCCAGGTGCCGGGCCAGCCTGCTCACCCGGCTGAGCACCTCGAGCGGTTCCACGTCGAGGTCCGGGCGCTCCCGGCGCCATGCTGCGACCAGCCGATCGACCTCGTCCTCCATGGCGATCAGTGTAGTGGTTGTGTCGACGTGAAGTCTCTTGGCGTCAAGTCTCTTGGCGTCGAGATAGATGCCGGGGAGAGTGGTGGACGCAGCCGCCGACGACCACCCGCACCACGTCCCGCACCTCCTGGAGGCCGCCATGTCCGCCCAGAGTCCCGCCTGGGACCCCGCCCAGTACCTGCGCCACGCCGGACACCGGGCCCGCCCCTTCACCGACCTCCTCGCCCGTGTCCCCGCATTGCCCGGCGACCGGCCCCGCATCGCCGATCTCGGCTGCGGCCCCGGCAACGTCACCGTCCTGCTCGCCGACCGCTGGCCCACCGCGCACATCACCGGCTACGACAACTCCCCGGAGATGCTCGACAAGGCCGTGGTCGACCACGAGGGCCCCACCCCCGGCGGCGGCCGCCTCGACTTCGAACCCGCCGACGCCCGCACCTGGACCCCGGACGAGCCGTACGACCTGATCGTCAGCAACGCCACGCTCCAGTGGGTGCCCGGCCATCCGGAGCGCTTCGCCGACTGGGTGGCGGGGCTGCGCCCGGGCGGCACCTTCGCCTTCCAGGTCCCCGGCAACTTCTCCGCCTCCAGCCACCGGCTCATGCGCGAACTCGCCGGCTCCGCCCGCTGGCGCGACCGGCTCGGGGACACCCTGCGGCACGCGGACGCGGTGCTCGGCCCCGAGGCCTACCTGGAGCGGCTGACCGGCCTCGGCTGCGCGGCCGACGTCTGGGAGACCACGTACATCCACCTGCTGACCGGTGAGGACCCGGTCCTCGACTGGGTGAAGGGCACCGGGCTGCGGCCCGTGCTCACCGCGCTCGCCGACGACCCGGCGGCCCGCGAGGAGTTCCTGGCCGAGTACCGCACCGCCCTGCGCGAGGCCTACCCGGCCGGACCGCACGGCACCCCGTTCCCCTTCCGCCGCGTCTTCGCGGTCGCCACCAAGGAGGCCTGAGGCATGCTCGCCGCCATCGACCACGTCCAGCTCGCCGCCCCGCCCGGTTCGGAGGAGGAGCTGCGGGCTTACTACGCCGGGGTCCTCGGCATGACCGAGGTCCCGAAGCCGCCGGTACTGGCCGCGCGCGGCGGCTGCTGGTTCCAGGCGGGGTCCGTACAGCTCCACCTGGGCATCGAGCAAGACTTCCGCCCGGCGAAGAAGGCCCACCCGGGCCTGCGGGTGACGGCCATCGAGGCGTACGCGGCCCGGCTGGCCGAGCGGGGCGCGCAGGTCACCTGGGACGACGACCTGCCTGGCCACAAGCGCTTCTACTCGGAGGATCCGGTGGGGAACCGGCTGGAGTTCCTTGAGGAGCTCAGGCCGTCCGACCGAGGTGCGTGATGAGGACGCGGATGACCTCATCGTCGATGACGTACAGAACCCGGTACTCGCCGACGCGGAGGCGGCGAATGTCCAGGCCGTACGGCGTCGACCCCGCGGGACGCGGATCGTGGGCCAGCTCGTCGATCACGTCCAGGACCCCGGCGAGGGCGGCTGGGTCCTCCTTCAGGAATCGCGCTGCGACGTCGAGGGCGTGCGGTTCAAAGATGATCTCGTAGGTCACGGCTTTTCAAGCCCCAGTCGCCTCCGGACCTCCGCCATAGGGATGCCCTCACCCAGCGTTCCCTCGGCCTTCCGCCGCTGGTAGTCGGAGACCGCCAAGGCGTCCTCAAGATCCTCTATCACCTGCGGAGATACGAGGAGGGCGGCCACGTGCCCGTGGTCGGTCAGAGCGATCGTCTCGCGGCTGTGAGCCGCACGACGGACGAGGTCACCGAGCTGGGAACGGGCGGCGCTGATCGCGATCTCAGTCATACTCGAATCGTGCCACAAGGTTAATCTTGCGGTCTATTGAGATCACTCAATGGGGCGATCTCAGCTCTTCCGGTGCCCGATCAGCCGGGGCCGCGGCTCCAGCCCGTCGAGGCCGTGCCAGGCCAGGTTGACCAGGTGGGCGGCGACCTCGGCCTTCTTCGGGCGGCGCACGTCCAGCCACCACTGGCCGGTCAGGGCGACCATGCCGACCAGCGCCTGCGCGTACAGCGGGGCCAGCTTCGAATCGAAGCCGCGGGACTTGAACTCGCGGCCCAGGATGTCCTCCACCTGGGTGGCGATGTCGGAGATCAGGGACGCGAAGGACCCCGTCGACTGGGGGATGGGGGAGTCGCGGACCAGGATACGGAAGCCGTCCGTGTACTCCTCGATGTAGTCCAGCAGGGCGAACGCCGCCTGCTCGCACAGCTCGCGGGGGTGGCCCGCGGTCAGCGAGCCGGTCACCATGTCGAGGAGCCGCCGCATCTCGCGGTCGACCACCACCGCGTACAGGCCCTCCTTGCCGCCGAAGTGCTCGTACACCACCGGCTTGGACACCCCGGCCTTCGCCGCGATCTCCTCCACCGAGGTGCCCTCGAAACCCTTCGCCGCGAACAGCGTGCGACCGATCTCCAGCAGTTGCTGGCGGCGCTCGGCACCGGTCATCCGGGTACGGCGCGTGCGCCGCGGCTTTTCATTGCTGGAAGTGCTCGAGTCGGTCGCCACGCCGTCAATCATGCCGCCTCGGCGGTCTTCCTCCGGCGCCGGGAGCCGCCCTGCTCGTCGTTGCGACGGGAATCGATACGCGAGCGTGACGGCCAGCGCACGTCGTGGGCCCAGCCGAGCCGCTCGAACCAGCGGATGATCCGGGCCGAGGAGTCGATCTGTCCGCGCTCCACGCCGTGCCGGGCGGAGGTCGGGTCGGCGTGGTGCAGGTTGTGCCAGGACTCGCCGCAGGACAGGATCGCCAGCCACCACACGTTGCCGGAGCGGTCCCGCGACTTGAACGGGCGCTTGCCGACCGCGTGGCAGATGGAGTTGATCGACCAGGTCACGTGGTGCAGCAGCGCCACCCGGACGAGCGAGCCCCAGAAGAACGCGGTGAACGCGCCCCACCACGACATCGTGACCAGGCCGCCGATCAGCGCCGGCAGCAGCAGCGACACCGCCGTCCAGAGGATGAACTGACGGGAGACCGCCCGCAGGGTCCGGTCCTTGATCAGGTCCGGGGCGTACTTGTCCTGCGGCGTCTGCTCCTCGTCGAACATCCAGCCGATATGGGCCCACCACAGGCCCTTCAGCAGCGCCGGGACCGTCTCGCCGTACCGCCACGGGGAGTGCGGATCACCCTCGTGGTCGGAGAACTTGTGGTGGCGGCGGTGGTCGGCGACCCAGCGGACCAGGGGTCCCTCGACCGCCATGGACCCCGCGATCGCCAGCGCGATCTTCAGGGGCCGCTTCGCCTTGAATGAGCCATGCGTGAAATGCCGGTGGAAACCGATCGTGATGCCGTGACAGCCGAGGAAGTAGAAGAAGACCAGCAGGCCGAGGTCCAGCCAGCTCACCCCCCAGCCCCATGCCAGCGGCACCGCGGCGAGCAGTGCGAGGAACGGAACGGTGATGAAGAGCAGCAGCGTGATCTGCTCGATCGAACGCTTCTGCTCACCTCCAAGGGTGGCGGAGGCAAGAGAGGTGTCGGTCGCCTTCGGGGCGTCGTCGATCACATCGGAGCTTGTGGTCATGGGCGTCCCCTGTGGGGTCGAGAGTCGAGACGGGTCGTCGGGGTCAGGGAACCGGTCAGCTCCCTACGGTTCCGTAACCTACGGCGTCGTAAGTATGGCAGCGCGTCGCGCCGCGGCAAGAGCCCCTGGTCTGCGCGTCCCCCGCGACACCTAGACTTGGAGGCGGTCGGACAGCGCGGTCCGCTCTGAAGAATTCCTTCCCGGACACTCGGCCCGTAAGCGGCAGCCGCCGCGCGGCACCCGTCCGGGTCCCCTCCCAGACGTGCTTCAACCCGCAAGGAGCCGCACCTGTGAGCAGTGCCGACGACCAGACGACGACCAGCGCCGAGCTGCGTGCCGACATCCGCCGATTGGGTGACCTTCTCGGGGAGGCCCTCGTACGGCAGGAAGGCCCCGAACTCCTGGACCTCGTCGAGAAGGTCCGCCGCCTCACCCGGGAGGACGGTGAGGCCGCCGCCGAACTGCTGCGCGGTACCGAACTCGACACCGCGGCCAAGCTGGTCCGCGCCTTCTCCACCTACTTCCACCTGGCGAACGTCACCGAGCAGGTGCACCGCGGACGCGAACTGCGTGCCCGGCGTGCCGCGGAGGGCGGACTGCTGGCCCGCACCGCCGACCGCCTCAAGGACGCCGACCCCGAGCACCTGCGGGAGACCGTCCGGCACCTCAACGTCCGCCCGGTGTTCACCGCCCACCCCACCGAGGCCGCCCGCCGCTCGGTGCTCAACAAGCTCCGGCGCATCGCCGCGCTCCTGGAGGCCCCGGTCGCCGAGTCCGACCGCCGCCGCCTGGACACCCGGCTGGCGGAGAACATCGACCTCGTCTGGCAGACCGACGAACTCCGCGTGGTCCGCCCCGAGCCCGCCGACGAGTCCCGCAACGCCATCTACTACCTCGACGAACTCCACGCCGGCGCCGTCGGCGACGTCCTGGAGGACCTCACCGCGGAACTGGAGCGCGTCGGCGTCAAGCTGCCCGACGACACCCGCCCCCTCACCTTCGGCACCTGGATCGGCGGCGACCGCGACGGAAACCCCAACGTGACTCCCGAGGTCACCTGGGACGTGCTGATCCTCCAGCACGAGCACGGCATCAACGACGCCCTCGACATGATCGACGAGCTGCGCGGCTTCCTGTCCAACTCGATCCGCTACACCGGCGCCACCGACGCGCTGCTCCAGTCCCTCGGGACCGACCTGGAGAACCTGCCGGAGATCAGCCCCCGCTACAAGCGGCTCAACGCCGAGGAGCCCTACCGGCTCAAGGCCACCTGCATCCGCCAGAAGCTCGTCAACACCAAGCAGCGCCTGGCCACCGGCACCCCGCACGAGCCGGGACGCGACTACCTCGGCACCGCCGAACTCCTGGGCGACCTGCGGATCATCCAGGAGTCCCTGCGCGAGAACCGCGGCGGCCTGTTCGCCGACGGCCGCCTGGGCCGCACCATCCGCACCCTGGCCGCCTTCGGCCTCCAGCTGGCCACCATGGACGTCCGCGAGCACGCCGACGCCCACCACCACGCCCTCGGTCAGCTGTTCGACCGACTTGGCGAGGAGTCCTGGCGCTACGCCGACATGCCCCGCGAGTACCGCGCCAAGCTGCTCGCCAAGGAGCTGAGGTCCAGGCGGCCGCTCGGCCCGAGCCCGGCTCCCGTCGACGCGGCCGGCGCCAAGACGCTCGGCGTCTTCGAGACGGTCAAGCGGGCCCTGCGCGTCTTCGGGCCCGAGGTGATCGAGTCGTACATCATCTCCATGTGCCAGGGTGCCGACGACGTCTTCGCCGCCGCCGTCCTGGCCCGCGAGGCCGGACTCGTCGACCTGCACGCCGGCTGGGCGAAGATCGGCATCGTGCCGCTCCTTGAGACCACCGACGAGCTCAGGGCAGCCGACACCATCCTGGAGGACATGCTCTCCGACCCGTCCTACCGGCGCCTGGTCGCGCTGAGGGGCGATGTGCAGGAGGTCATGCTCGGCTACTCCGACTCCTCCAAGTTCGGCGGCATCACCACCAGCCAGTGGGAGATCCACCGCGCCCAGCGGCGGCTGCGCGACGTCGCCCACCGCTACGGCGTACGGCTGCGGCTCTTCCACGGCCGTGGCGGCACCGTCGGCCGCGGCGGCGGCCCCACCCACGACGCGATCCTCGCCCAGCCCTGGGGCACCCTGGAGGGCGAGATCAAGGTGACCGAGCAGGGCGAGGTCATCTCCGACAAGTACCTCATCCCGTCCCTGGCCCGGGAGAACCTGGAACTGACGCTCGCGGCGACCCTCCAGGCATCCGCCCTGCACACCGCCCCGCGCCAGTCGGTGGAGGCGCTGGCCCGCTGGGACGCGGCGATGGACGTGGTGTCCGACGCCGCCCACGCCGCCTACCGCAGGCTCGTCGAGGACCCCGACCTGCCGGCGTACTTCTTCGCCTCCACCCCCGTGGACCAGCTCGCCGACCTGCACCTGGGCTCACGGCCCTCGCGCCGCCCCGACTCCGGCGCCGGACTCGACGGACTGCGGGCCATCCCCTGGGTGTTCGGCTGGACCCAGTCCCGGCAGATCGTGCCCGGCTGGTTCGGCGTGGGCTCCGGCCTGAAGGCGCTGCGCGAGGCCGGCCTGCGGCTGGAAGGGGACACCGTGCTCGACGAGATGCACGGGCAGTGGCACTTCTTCCGCAACTTCATCTCCAACGTCGAGATGACCCTCGCCAAGACCGACCTGCGCATCGCGCAGCACTACGTCGACACCCTCGTCCCCGACGAGCTCAAGCACATCTTCGACACCATCCGGGCCGAGCACGAACTCACCGTGCGCGAGGTGCTGCGCGTCACCGGCGAGAGCGAACTCCTCGACGCCCAGCCCGTGCTCCGGCAGACCTTCGCCATCCGCGACGCCTACCTCGACCCGATCTCCTACCTCCAGGTCACCCTGCTCAAGCGGCAGCGCGACGCGGCGGCGGCCGGCCAGGAGCCGGACCCGCTGCTCTCCCGGGCCCTGCTGCTCACCGTCAACGGCGTGGCGGCCGGCCTGCGCAACACCGGCTGACCGGCACACGAATGCCCCCGGTCCCGTACGGATCTCCGTACGGGACCGGGGGCACTCTCATGTCCTACGACTCACCACTGCCCTACGGCTCACAGCGCCACGAAGACCGCCGTCAGCAGCGCGATCCCGGAGCCCGCCAGCACCCACGCCGCCCGGGTCCGCCGCAGCCCGCCCGCCACGACCACCGAGGCCAGCAGCAGCGCACCGCCCAGCGGGGCCCACGCGTACAGGATCCCGGCGGGGCCCGAGCGGACCACCTCGTCGGTCCCCGGTTTCACGACGACGCTGTAGGTCTGCCCCTTGCGCACCGCAACGGTGTGGTCGATCACCGCCCGGTCGCGGGCCGTCGACCCCGTGGAGACGGGGGTGTAGGGCCCGGTGCACGTGTCGCCCACGCACCGCGTCACCTCGATCGTGCCGTGCTCGCGTCCCTTGGTGAGCATCACGTACGGCGCGGTGTGCCAGGACGCCCACACACCCGCGATGAGGATCAGCACCGTGACCGCGCCCATGGCCGCCACCCGGCCGAACCGGAGTGCGGTGTGGGAGGCCTGGCGGGAACGTCTTGCGGTGGCGGCAGGCATGGCCGGGATCATTGGCCATGTCGCTACGAGCGGTCAACTCCGGGGGCCGTCAGCAGGGGGACAAGTCAGGAGTTGTACGCGCTTTGCGCCCGCTCCAGACCCTCCGCCAGCAGGCACTCCACCGAGTCCGCCGCCCGGTCCACGAAGTAGTCCAGCTCCTTGCGCTCGGCGGAGGAGAAGTCCTTGAGCACGAAGTCCGCCACCTGCATCCGGCCCGGCGGGCGCCCGATCCCGAACCGCACCCGGTGGTAGTCGGGACCCATCGCCTTCGTCATCGACTTCAGCCCGTTGTGGCCGTTGTCGCCGCCGCCCAGCTTCAGCCGCAGCACGCCGTAGTCGATGTCCAGTTCGTCGTGGACCGCCACGATGTTGCCGAGCGGCACCTTGTAGAAGTCGCGCAGCGCGTTCACCGGTCCGCCGGACAGGTTCATGAACGACATCGGCTTCACCAGGACCACCCGGCGGCTCTCCGGCCCGGGGGGACCGATCCGCCCCTCCACCACCTGGGCCTGCGCCTTGCCCGCCCGCTTGAACCGGCCCCCGATCCGGTCGGCCAGCAGATCCACCGCCATGAACCCGACGTTGTGCCGGTTCATGGCGTACTCCGGTCCGGGATTGCCGAGGCCGACGATCAGCCAGGGATCGTTCGCGGAGGTCGTCACGTCCATGTCTCCTCAATAGGCGTCATACGCGCCGGCCGCCGCCCCCCGAGGGAAGCGGCGGCCGGCGGAACGACGACGGTCGGGCTCAGGCCTGCGCGGCCTCTTCGCCTTCCTCGCCCGCCGGGGCCTCCTCGGCCTGCGCGGCCAGGACCTGCAGCACCACCGTGTCCTCGTCCACGGCCAGCTTCACACCGCTCGGCAGGGCGATGTCCTTGGCCTGGATCGCGGCACCGGCCGCCAGACCCTGCACGGAGACCGTGAGTTGGTCCGCGATGGTGGTGGCCTCGGCCTCGACCGGCAGCGCCGACAGGACGTGCTCCAGCAGGTTGCCGCCCGGGGCCAGCTCGCCCTCGGCGACGACGGGGATCTCGACGACGACGCGCTCGCCGCGCTTGACCATCAGCAGGTCCACGTGCACCAGGTGGCCCTTCAGCGGGTCGCGCTGCACGGCCTTCGGGATCGCCAGCTCGTTGGTCTTGCCGTCGATGTCCAGCGAGATCAGGACGTTGGGGGTACGCAGCGCCATCAGCAGGTCGTGACCCGGCAGCGTCAGGTGGATCGGCACCATGCCGTGCTCGTACAGCACACCGGGAACCTTGTTCTCACGGCGGACACGGCGGGCGGCACCCTTGCCGAACTCGGTGCGCGTCTCGGCGGCGAGCTTCACCTCGGACATGCTCTTCACTCCTCGTAGAGGTACACGGAAAACGGGCGGGGTCACCCGGCCACGAACGGCCTGCTACGAAGAGCGCGTCGATAACGGATCGCCGTACACGAGAACGAGTACGGCCTCCCTCGCCGAGCAACTGCAGCAGTCTACTCGGAGCGGGAGGCCGGACCCAAAACGATCTACGGGCCTGATCGTTCCACAGGCCTGGTCGTCACTGCTCGTCGAACAGGCTCGTCACCGAACCGTCCTCGAACACCTCGCGCACCGCGCGCGCGATCGTCGGCGCGATGGACAGCACCGTGATCTTGTCCAGTTCCAGCTCGTTCGGCGTCGGCAGCGTGTTGGTGAACACGAACTCGCTCACCTTGGAGTTCTTCAGCCGGTCCGCCGCGGGACCCGACAGCACACCGTGCGTCGCCGTCACGATCACGTCGTCCGCGCCGTGCGCGAACAGGGCGTCCGCCGCCGCGCAGATGGTGCCACCCGTGTCGATCATGTCGTCCACCAGGACGCAGACGCGGCCCTTCACGTCACCGACGACCTCGTGCACGGTGACCTTGTTCGCCACGTCCTTGTCACGCCGCTTGTGCACGATCGCCAGCGGGGCGCCCAGGCGGTCGCACCAGCGGTCCGCCACCCGCACCCGGCCGGCGTCCGGGGAGACCACCGTCAGCTTCGAACGGTCCACCTTGTTGCCCACGTAGTCCGCCAGCAGCGGCAGCGCGAACAGGTGGTCCACCGGTCCGTCGAAGAAGCCCTGGATCTGGTCCGTGTGCAGATCCACGGTCAGGATGCGGTCGGCGCCCGCGGTCTTCATCAGATCCGCGATCAGGCGCGCCGAGATCGGTTCACGTCCCCGGTGCTTCTTGTCCTGCCGCGCGTAACCGTAGAACGGGACGATGACCGTGATGGAACGGGCCGACGCGCGCTTCAGCGCGTCGATCATGATCAGCTGCTCCATGATCCACTTGTTGATCGGAGCAGTGTGGCTCTGGATCAGGAAGCAGTCCGCGCCGCGGGCCGACTCCTGGTAACGCACGTAGATCTCGCCGTTCGCGAAGTCGAACGCTTTGGTCGGGACGACCCCGACACCCAGCTCGTGGGCGATTTCCTCGGCAAGCTCGGGGTGGGCGCGGCCGGAGAAGAACATCATCTTCTTCTCGCCGGTCGTCTTGATCCCGGTCACAGCAGTGTCTCCTCAGCGGGTGTTCGCAGCAGGGTGGGGACGTGGGGACGTGTGCACTTATCACGGTACGCCGTCTTTGGCGTGCCGGTTTCCGGTCAGGCTTTGCTCTCCGGCTGTCCGGATGCCGCCTCGGCCGCCTTCGCCGCCGCGCTTCCGGGACGCTTGCGAGCCACCCAGCCCTCGATATTCCGCTGCTGGCCACGGGCCACGGCCAGCGAACCCGGCGGCACGCTCTTGGTGATCACGGACCCGGCGGCGGTGTAGGCGCCGTCCCCGATCGTGACGGGAGCCACAAACATGTTGTCCGAACCGGTCTTGCAGTGCGAGCCGACCGTCGTGTGGTGCTTGCTCTCCCCGTCGTAGTTCACGAACACGCTCGCCGCGCCGATGTTCGTGTACTCGCCGATGGTGGCGTCACCGACGTACGACAGGTGGGGAACCTTGGTGCCCTCGCCGATCGAGGCGTTCTTCGTCTCGACGTACGTGCCCACCTTGGACTTCGCCCCGAGCCGCGTACCCGGCCGCAGGTACGCGTACGGCCCCACGGAGGCCTGCGCGCCCACCACGGCGCCGTCGGCCACCGTGTTGTCCACCCGCGCCCCCGGGCCGACCCGGGTGTCCGTCAGCCGGCTGTTGGGGCCCACCTCGCAGCCCTCGCCGAGCCGGGTCGTCCCGTGCAGCTGCGTGCCCGGGTGCACGACGACGTCCTGCTCGAAGGTCACCGTCACGTCGATCCAGGTGGTCGCCGGGTCGACGACCGTGACACCGGCCAGCATCGCGTCCGTCAGGAGGCGGTCGTTGAGGGTCCGCCGCGCCTCGGCGAGCTGCACGCGGTTGTTGATCCCGGCGATCTCCCGGTGGTCGCCGGCCACGCAGGCACCGACCCGGTGCCCGGCCTCGCGCAGGATCCCGAGGACGTCGGTGAGGTACTCCTCGTGCTGGCTGTTGTTCGTCCGGACCTGGCCCAGCGCCTCGGCCAGCAGCCGCCCGTCGAACGCGAACACCCCGGAGTTGATCTCCCGGATCGCCCGCTGGTCCTCGGTGGCGTCCTTGTGCTCGACGATCGCGGTCACCGCGCCCGTACCGGCCTCGCGCACGATCCGGCCGTAACCGGTCGCGTCCGGGACCTGAGCGCTGAGCACGGTGACGGCGTTGCCGTCCTCCTGGTGCGCGCCGGCCAGCCGCTGGAGGGTCTCACCGGTGAGGAGGGGAGTGTCGCCGCAGACCACGATCACGGTCCCCTCGACGGGGCCGCCGAGCTCCTCGAGGCCCATCCGGACCGCGTGCCCGGTGCCCTTCTGCTTCTCCTGCACGGCGGTGCGGACCCCGGGGTCGGCCTCGGCCAGGTGCGCGGTCACCCGCTCCCGCGCGTGCCCGACCACGACGACCAGGTTCTCCGGCTTCAACTCGCGTGCGGCGGCGAGCACATGACCCACCAGTGACCGGCCGCAGATCTCATGCAGGACCTTCGGTGTGGCCGACTTCATACGGGTGCCCTCACCCGCTGCGAGAACGACGACGGCTGCCGGGCGAATGGCGCTCACGGGATGCCCTTCGGCTGTGGATGGGTGGGGGTGGACATCCGCAGGATACCGGGGCGGTTGTGGGGGGATATGAGAACGGGTCCCGGCCCGTGAGGGCGGGACCCGGAATGAGACTTTCTGCGCCGGAGCTCCCCCGCAAGGATTCGAACCTTGTCCTGCTGGTACCAAAAACCAGTGTGCTGCCAGTTACACCACGGGGGACAGCGCTTCAGACCATACCGGAGACGTGCCCGGCTCAGGGCCACGAATCCGTTCCGCCCGCCCTGGCAGCCGCCCGTAGGCTGGAGCCATGACCACGACGGGGGAAGACCACGAGGCGGTCCTGACCGGGCCGTGGTGGTGGGCGCGACGGCGCAGCGCGGCACTCGACGGGGGACTCGCGCTGGTGTCCGCCCTGGAGTGCGGGGCCGAGGGGGTGCCGTTCGCCAGGGACGCGGGGATTCCGGTGTCCCTGGGCATCGTGTTCGGGGTGGTGGCGGGGGCCGTGCTGCTCATCCGGCGGCGGTGGCCGATCGCCGTGGTGCTGGTGGCCATCGCCATCACGCCGGCCCAGATGGGCTTCCTGATGGGCATCGTCGGGCTGTACACCCTGGCCTCGTGCGAGCTGCCCCGCAGAGTGATCGCCGCGCTGGCCGGGATGTCCCTGGTCGGGACGATGATCGTGACGTTCGTGCGGGTGCACCAGGACATGGCGCGCGGGGACCTGACCCTCGGCAACTGGTTCGTGCCCTTCGCCGCGGTGACCACCTCGCTCGGGCTGACGGCGCCTCCTCTGCTTCTCGGCCTGTATGTCGGGGCCCGGCGGCGGCTGATGGAGAGCCTGCGGGAGCGGGCGGACAGTCTTGAGCGGGAGCTGCAGCTGCTCGCGGAGCGTGCGGAGGAGCGGGCCGAGTGGGCCCGCAACGAGGAGCGGACCCGGATCGCGCGGGAGATGCACGACGTGGTCGCGCACCGGGTGAGTCTGATGGTGGTCCACGCCGCCGCGTTGCAGGCCGTGGCCCGCAAGGACCCCGAGAAGGCGGTGAAGAACGCGGCCCTGGTGGGGGACATGGGGCGGCAGGCGCTGACCGAGCTGCGGGAGATGCTGGGGGTGCTGCGCAGCACGGAGCCCGCCAAGACCCGGCCCCGGGCGTACGTGCCGGAGCAGGGTGCGTCCCGTGCGGCGGACGACGTGCCGCTCGCCGCGGTGGGGGCCGCCGCGGCGGCCGCGGCCTCCCGCGCCGCCGACGGAGTGCCCGAGGGGCCGTGCCTGTCGGAGCTGGACGAACTGGTCGGGCAGTCGGCGGCCGCCGGGATGCCCGTCGACCTCTCGGTGCAGGGCACGGCCCGCTCGTACGCGGCGGAGGTCGAGCAGACGGCGTACCGCGTGGTGCAGGAGGCGCTGACCAACGTCCACAAGCACGCGGCGGGGGCGCAGACGTACGTGCGGCTGGCGCACCGGACGGCGGAGATCGCGATGCAGGTGGAGAACGAGCCGCCGCCCGAACCCGCCTCGGCGTCGGCGGCGAGGCTGCCGTCGGGCGGGAACGGACTGCTCGGGATGCGGGAGCGGGTCGTCGCGCTGGGCGGAGTGTTCGTGTCGGGGCCGACGGAGGCGGGGGGCTTCCGGGTGTCGGCGGTGATCCCGGCGTCGTAGCGGGCCTTCCGGCCGGCACGTGGTGAGCGGGTACGCACACGCGCGCGTGTGCGTACGCGCGTTGCTGTGTACGGGTGCTCAGCCCGTGGTGAGCCGTACCGGTTCCGTGCCGGAGACGAGGGCCGACAGGGCCAGGTCGATGTCGGGGCCGAGGTACCAGTCGCCGGTGTGGTCGAGGGCGTAGACACGGCCTTCGGCGTCGATGGCGAGCAGGGACCGGCTGTCGGTCTCGGTGCCCAGCGAGCAGACCTCGGTGTCCAGGGCGCGGCCGAGGTCGCCGAGGGTGCGGGCCATGTGGAGGCCGTGCAGCGGGTCCAGGTCCAGGACGGCGGGGGCGATCCGGCGGCCGGGGCCGGTGGGCGAGACGCGCAGGCCGCCGAACTCCGCCCAGGCCTCGACGGCGGCGGGGAACACGGCGTGGTGGTGGCCGGCGGGCGAGAGGTGCTCGCGCAGGGCGTCGGCCCACATCTCGGCCTGTTTTATGTTCCAGCGCCCCGGTCGCCAGCCGGCGGCGCGCAGCGCGGTCTCGACGGGCCCGGGGAAGCGTGCGGCTCCTCCCCCGCTCTCGGCTTGCTGGGGGAAGGAGGCTCGTTCGGTGTGCATCTGCCCTTCGTTCGTGGGTCGTGCCGTGGCGGGTGGTGCCGTGGCGGCGTGCGGGTGGGGGGTCTCGCGGGGGCCGCGGCCGGGGTTCCAGGCCGGTGGGTCAGCCCTTGCCGGCGGTGGGGTCGACGATGCGGACGCCGAAATGGGCGCTGAGCGCGGTGCAGGACCGGCAGGGGCCGGCGAAGCTGCCGTGCAGGGGATCGCCGTCCTCACGGATGCGGCGGGTGGTGAGCTTGGCGTGCTTCAGGCTCTTGCGGGCCTCGCCGTTGCTCATGGGTTTGCGGGCGGCACGTTTGCTGCGGGCCGCGTCGGCGGCGGTGATGTGCCGGGAGATCAGGATGGTCTCGGCGCAGCGGCCGGTGAAGCGGTCGCGCTGGGCGCTGGTGAGGGCGTCGAGGAAGTCCTGGACGAGGTGGTGCAGGGCCGGCGGCTCCTCGCCCCGGGCGGCGGTGCCGGTGAGGGTGGCGCCGCGCACCGAGAGCGCGGCCGCGACGGTCGGCAGGATGCCGTCGCGGCGGTGGCGGAGTGCCGGCGCGTGCGGTGCGTCGGCGCTGCTCCAGCCGACTCTTGGGTCTCCGGAAGCGCTGGTGTGCGGTCCCGTCTGCGTCGCGTTCATGATCATCTTTCCCTCCCGTGCATCCCCCCGGAAACTCACAGAGTGCCAAATGGCGTGCCTGCTGCGGAAGCTGGGGCGGTGTGACACACCCCGTCCGGGGCAGTGCGTCACTGGAAGGTGACGGCTGGTCACGGCAGGGCCGGTTCGGCGGGTGGCGGCCCGGTGACCGGTGACGTCGTACCGCATAGGCTGTCGGCACGCCGCGGTGCGCGCGGTGGACGCGTTGGAGAGAAGTAGGGATACGGGCCTCGGCGGGCGGAGCAGCGAGCCGGTCGGCGTGGGCCGTACAGAGTGCCTCAGGGGGCAGCAGCCATGACGACAGGTCGGCTCGGGCTGGGGGTGCCACCCGGCCCCCGGGCTGGGGGACAGGCCGTGCCGCCGAACGCGGCCTATGCCGGGCAAATCGTGCACTTTCCGGATCCGGTCCGGGCCGCGCGTCACCCGCGAGGGGTGCGGGTGGACGACCGCGGTTTCCCCGACTTCTCGCCCTACGCGCGGGCCGCGGTGGAGATCGCGGAGCCGCCGCAGGGCTTCGGGGTCGACGAACTGCGGCTGACGGACTACGTGTCGGCGAACGCGGCGATGGCGGCGTCGGGGCACGAACTGTGGGACACGGTGCCGAACGTGGCGACCCCGCACGGCTGGACGTGGCACCACGTGGCCGGCTCCCGGCGCCTGGAACTGGTCCCGGTGGAGGTGAAGGCGCTGCTGCGCCACCACGGCGGGATCGCGACCGCGAACGTCGACCAGAACAAGCGGGGCACCCGCCCGTTGCAGGAGACGCGGCCGGCGCACTTCCGGCTGCCGAAGTCGGGAGTGGCGGTGTCGGAGCAGCAGGTGCAGGGGGTCGAGGAGGACCTCGGGTACCGGCTGCCGGGCGCCTACCGCTCGTTCCTGAAGGCGGCGGGCGGCTGCGCGCCGGTCGGGACGGCCCTGGACGCGGAGTTGGGGCTGCTGGTGGACCAGCCGTTCTTCACGGTCCGTGAGGAGGCGGCGGTCAACGACCTGGTGTACGTCAACAAGTGCCTGCGCGACCATCTGACCAAGGACTACCTGGCCGTCGGCTTCGTCCAGGGCGGACTGCTCGCGGTGAAGGTGAAGGGCGAGCAGTCGGGTTCGGTGTGGTTCTGCGCGTACGACGACGCGCGGGACGTGGATCCGTCCTGGCCGCAGGCCGAGCGGGTGCAGCGGCTGCTGCTGCCGTGCGGTGACGACTTCGACGCGTTCCTTTCCCGGCTGGCGGGTTCGCCGCCGGAGTTGGAGACGGTGGCGAATCTGATGGTGGACGGCGGCTTCGCCCGTGCCGCGGCCGTCTCGTCGGTGGGGGAGTGAGCCGAGCGATGGTGACGTTCGCGCAGGCGCAGGAACGCGCGGAAGAGTGGATCAACGGTGACGTGCCCGCGTACCAGCATCGCGAGGTGCGGGTCCGGGAGTTCGAGCTGGGCTTCGTGGTGTGGGCCGAGGACCGCGAGGGCGGCCCGCGCCTGGACGGGGGCGCGCAGCGGCTGGTGATCGCCCGGGACAGCGGGGAGGCCACGCTGTGGCCCGCGCTGCCGGTGGGCGAGGTGGTGCGCCGGTACGAGGAGGAGTACGGCCGGGTGGAGCCGGCCGCCGACGCGGCCCCGCCGCCTCCGGCGCGGGTGGACCTGAACCAGACGTCCTTCCTGCTGACCCCGCCGGAGTGGCTTCAGGAGGCGGCGGACCGGATGGGCATTCCGGACCGGCGCGGTGAGTCGGGCACCGGGGGCGGCGCGGGCGCCGCCGCCGCGTCGGCGGAGGCGGGCGGGAGTGGTCCGCTTCCCCGGACGCAGGCGGGCATGCCGGTGGGCGCGGGTGCGCCGGGCACGCCGGCGGGGGCGACCCCGTGGGCGGGTACGGACACCAACGCCGACACCGGGGACGACCGTTCCGTGCCGCTGCCGGCGACCGTGTTCGCGCCGCCGCTGAGCGGCTCCGACGACGACACCCCGCCGCCCGCCGCCCCGTCGGACGCCAAGACGGCGCTGATGGCGGGCGGCAGCGCACTCCCGCGCACGACCGTCGGGCCGGCGGTCGCCGGCCCCAACGGTCCTGTCCCGCCGGGAAGTTCACCGGCCCAGGGCGGGCCGCAGGGCAGTACACCGCCGCCGTCCGGGGCGGCGGGCGGCGCCGGGTACGGGTATCCGCAGGGGCCGGGTGGACCGGGTGGACCGGGCGTCCCGGCGGCTCCGGGTACGCCGCCTCCGCCGTCCGGGGCCGTGGGTGGCGCGGGCCATGGACATCCGCAGGGGACCGGTGGACCGGGCGCCCCGGCGGCTCCAGGTACGCCGCCTCCGCCGGTTCCGGGTGCGGGTACGCCGCCGCCTCCGCCGGGTGTGCCGGGTGGTCCGGAGTACGGGTATCCGCAGGGGCCGGGTGCCCCGGTGGCTCCGGGTTCGCCGCCGCCTCCGCCGTCCGGGGCCGTGGGTGGCGCGGGCCATGGGCATCCGCAGGGGCCCGGTGGTGGCCCGCACGGGCGGCCGCCGCTCGCGCCCGACGCCGGTGACATCGCCGACGCCGCGACCAGCAAGGCGGCGCCTCCGCCCCGCCGTGGGGGTGATGCGTCCGCGCCGCCGCCGCCGGGTGCTCCGGGCACGCCGGGTGCGCGGCCGGGTGCCCCGTCCACGCCGCCCCCGCCGGGCGCCGCGAGCGGATACGTACCGACCCAGCTCGTGTCGTCGCTCGGCCCCGACGGGCCCGAGGGCCTCACCGGCCCGGGCGTGCCCGGCGGTACGCCCCCGGGAGGCGTCCACCACGCCGCCACGATGCTCGCCGACCCCGGCCAGAGCAGCGGGGGCGCCCCGCACCCGCCGGCCCCGCCCGGCGCTCCGGGCGCGCTCAAGCCGCCGGGCGCCTCCGGCGCGCCGCAGCCGCCGCCGCCCGGTGCTCCCGCGGCCCCGGGCGCCCCCGGCATGCCGCCGGGTGCCCCGGGCATGCCCGCCGCCCCCGGCGCGCCGGGAGTCGTGCACCACGCGGAGACGATGCTGGCCGCGCCGCCCCCGGGCGGCCCCCACATGCCTCCGCCGCCCCCGGGCGCCCCTGGTGTGCCGGGTGTGCCTCCGGGCACCCCGCCGCCGATGCCGCCGGGCGTGCCGCCTGTGCCGGGGCAGGCCGTACCCGGTCAGCCGCCCATGCCCGGTCAGGTCATGCCCGGACAGCCACCCGGACCCGGGCAGCGGCCGCCGGCCTACGGTTACCCCCAGCAGGGGCAGCCGACCGTCGGGCCCGGCTATCAGGCCGTGTTGCGCTACCGCGCGCACGACGGTTCCGAGCAGCGGCTGATCCGGCGCTCCGCGCCCGGCACCCCGCACCCGGAGTGGCAGATCTTCCACGAGCTGCGGGCCAAGAACGTGCCGCCGGACCGGGTCCTGGAGCTGCACACGGAGCTGGAGTCCTGCCAGTTGCCGGGTGCGTACTGCGCGCGGATGATCCGTGAACAGTGGCCGCAGGCCCGTATCGCGTCCATCGCCCCGTACGGCACCGACCATGCGAGCCGTCAGCAGGGCATGCAGCAACTGCTCGCCCACCAGGGCGAGTTGCACCAGGTGGCGGACGGCCCGGCCCGTCCGGGACCGGTGCGCGCGCCACTGCCGCCGGTGCAGCCGGTGCCGCCGATCCCGCCGGAGGCGATCGCGCAGGAGCTCGCGTCGGCGTTCGGGCCGGGGATCTTCCGGTTCGAGCAGGCGGCGGTCTCCCGCCAGGGCGTGCCGCCGGTCGTGGCGCACACCCTGGTGGTGGCCGGTCTGCCCATGGACATGGGCCCGTTCTTCTGGGCGCAGGCCCAGCCGGGGCGCCCGGTGCCGACGCTGGCGGAACTGGCGGCCGAGCGCGGAGTGCAGCCCGCCTCGGACGCGGGTTCCTACCTCGTCATGGGCAGTGACTTCGGCAAGGCGATCTGCGTGCAGTACGGCACGGCGAACATCGTGGCGGTGCCCGTGGAGTCGGGTCCTGGCGGTGCGCCCGTGGCGCCGCAGTTCGTGAACACCGGTCTGCCGGAGTTCGCGCGCTGCCTGGCGCTGCTCGGCCGGATGTGGCGGCTGCGGTTCGGCCTGAACCAGGAGCAGGCGGGCCGCTGGACCGTCGACTTCCAGGCGCAGTTGGCCGCGCTCGACCCGGCGGCGCTCGGTTCGCCCGAGAGCTGGTGGTCGGTGCTGCTGGAGCAGATGTGGGACGGACTGCTGTGAGCGTGTGAGCGTTCGGCCCAGGGGCCGGACCCGGTCGTGCGACCGGGTCCGGCCCTTTTGCGTTCACGACCGACCGCCCGTTGCGCCCGGAGTGTCGCGTTATGAACATTTCCGGCCAATCCTCGAAGATGTCCGCGAAATCACCGCCGGCGAAGAGGGGTCCAGGATGGGCAGCGCACCGATGTCGCTCCACGGCTTCGTGGCCGTACGGGGACGCGGCTACCGGCCCGATCAGGTGAACGCCTTCGCCGACGCCCTCTCCGACGGCCGGGACGCCGCCTGGGAACGGGCCGCGCGGCTGACCGTCCTGGCCAGGACCATGGAGGAGGAACTCGCGGCCCTGCGGGAGAAGCTCACCGGGCTCGGCGAGCAGTCCTACGAGTCGCTGGGCGAGGGCGCCCGGCGACTGTGCGAACTGGGGCTGGAGGAGGCGCGGACGGTCCGGGAGCGGGCACGGCAGGAGGGGGACGGACTCCTGGAGGCGGCGCGGACGTACGCCGACGGCGCGCTCCAGGAAGCGCGGGCGTACGCCGACGCCGTACGCGCCGAGGCCGACGAGTGGGCCCGGCTGCGGCTCCTCGCGGCCCAGGCGGAGGCCGAGGACATCCGGATCTCGGTGCGGCGCGAGGTGAAGGAGTCACGCGGCGAGGCGCTGGCGGCGCTGCGGGAGACGCGGCAGCGCGCGTCCGGGATGCTCACCGAGCAGTCCCGCGAGCAGGCGGACGCACTGGTGGACGCGGAGCATGAGGTGGCGGAGCGTCAGGCCGGGCTGGAGGTGCGGCACACCGAACGGGTGGCGGCCGCCGAGACGGCGCTGTCCGAGGCGGAACGGGCCCTCGTCGACGCGCGGGAGGCGGCGCGGCGGGCCCCGGAGGAGGCGCGCGTGCGGGCGGCGGAGATGCTGGCCGGGGCCCGGCTGCGGGCCGACCGGATCGCCCACGAGACCGAGCAGGTCCTGCGCGAGCACGGCGAGGTGTGGGACGCCGTACGGACCCAGATGGAAACCGTGCAGGACAGCATCACGGCCCTGAAGGAAGGTGCCTGGGCCGAGTAGAGCCCCGCAGCCGCCAGCCCTACTCCTTCAGTACGCGGAAGCGGCGCGGCGCCGGCACCAGCAGCACCATGAACGCCGGCGCCGCCGCGCACCCCGCCCCCAAACACACCGCGTGGACCGCGTCCGCGATGGCCCGCCGGGTGGCCTCGGGGGCCGGGCAACCTGACGTGTCGCGGGTTCGGTGCCGCCCGCTCCGGATCCTTTCCCCCTGCATCCATCTGCCGCCGGACAGCTTCCCGCTCCGCCCTCCCGTGGCGGGAGGGCGGAGGCCGAGGGGCCGTGCGACGGAGGCGACCCTGAGAACGACTCCTCCCGAGGACGGAGGCCCCCTAGGGGAAGCTCCGTACCCGGGGTCGGGGAGCGGTCGTACCGACGGAGGACGAGCGGGGACCGGGCCGCTCCTTAACCTGGTCTTACGTCGCGGGGGGCGGTACGCCACAGCGGCGGGGGTGGGGTTTTCCCCCGGAGAAGACTGCGCTGAGCACCAGCGCGCCGGACACCCCCCGTCGAGCAGACTCATCGGCGTACCGAGGCGCACGACGTACACACCCACTTCGCACGTGACGCAGCACCGGACGCTTCACCACCGGACCGACATAGGAGACTTGACGTGACAACGGCTGTGACCATTCCCAGGCACGGGGGTACTGGAGGGACTACGGCCGTCGCCGCGCGGGCGCGGCAGGTCGTGAAGGCGTACGGGGCCGGGGAGACCCGGGTCGTCGCCCTCGACCACGTCGACGTCGACATCGCCCGCGGCCGGTTCACCGCGATCATGGGTCCCTCGGGCTCCGGCAAGTCCACGCTGATGCACTGCCTCGCCGGCCTCGACACCGTGACGAGCGGCCAGATATTCCTGGACGAGACCGAGATCACCGGGCTGAAGGACAAGAAGCTCACGCAGCTGCGCCGGGACCGGATCGGTTTCATCTTCCAGGCGTTCAACCTGCTGCCCACGCTGAACGCGCTGGAGAACATCACACTGCCCATGGACATCGCCGGCCGCAAGCCGGACGGGAAGTGGCTGGAGCAGGTGGTGGAGACCGTCGGTCTCGCGGGGCGGCTCAAGCACCGGCCCAACCAGCTCTCCGGCGGCCAGCAGCAGCGCGTCGCCGTGGCCCGGGCCCTGGCCGCCCGGCCCGAGATCATCTTCGGTGACGAGCCCACCGGCAACCTGGACTCCCGCGCGGGCGCCGAGGTGCTGGGCTTCCTGCGCCGGTCCGTGGACGACCTGGGCCAGACGATCGTGATGGTCACGCACGACCCGGTGGCCGCCTCCCACGCCGACCGCGTGCTGTACCTCGCCGACGGCCGGATCGTCGACGAGATGCACCAGCCGACGGCCGACCAGGTCCTGGACCGCATGAAGGACTTCGACGCCCGGGGGCGTACGTCATGACCGTCCTGAAGACCTCCCTGCGCAACTTCTTCGCGCACAAGGGCCGCATGGCGCTGTCGGCCGTGGCGGTGCTGCTGTCGGTGGGCTTCGTGTGCGGCACGCTGGTTTTCACCGACACCATGAACACGACGTTCGACAAGCTGTTCCAGGCGACGTCCTCGGACGTGACGGTCAGCACCAAGACCTCGTCCGACACCGGTGAGACCACCTCCCGCACCGGCAAGCCACCGGTCCTGCCGGCCTCCGTGCTCGGCGAGGTGCGGCGGGCCCAGGGCGTGCGGGCGGCCGAGGGAACGGTGTTCTCCACCTCCGTGACCGTCGTCGACGCCGACAAGGACAAGCTGTCGCCCAGCAGCGGCGCGCCCACCATCGTCGGCAACTGGAACGCCAACGACTCCCGCACCATGAAGATCACCTCCGGTACGGCGCCCAAGGGCCCGGACCAGGTGATGGTCGACGCCGACACCGCCGGCAAGCACCACCTGAAGCTCGGCGACGAGATCGGTCTGATCACCGCGGTCGGCACCCATCGCGCGCACGTGTCCGGCATCGCCGCCTTCACCGTCACCAACCCCGGCGCGGCGATCTTCTACCTGGACACCCCGACCGCCCAGCGGACCCTGGTCGGCCGGACCGGTGTGTACACGAACGTCAACGTCACCGCCGCCAAGGGCGTCACCGACGAGCAGCTGAAGAAGAACGTGTCCGCCGCGCTCGGCGCCGGCTACAAGGTGCAGACGGCCAAGGAGGTCGCCGACGCCAACCAGAAGGACATCGAGAGCTTCCTGAACGTCATGAAGTACGGGATGCTCGGCTTCGCCGGAATCGCCTTCCTCGTCGGCATCTTCCTGATCATCAACACCTTCTCGATGCTGGTCGCCCAGCGCACCCGGGAGATCGGCCTGATGCGGGCCATCGGCTCCTCCCGCCGCCAGGTCAACCGGTCCGTGCTGGTCGAGGCGCTGCTGCTGGGCGTGGTCGGCTCCGTGCTCGGTGTCGGCGCGGGCGTCGGCATCGCGGTCGCCCTGATGAAGATCATGGGCCAGGCGGGCATGAACCTGTCCACCGACGACCTCACGGTCGCCTGGACCACCCCCGTCATCGGCCTGGTCCTCGGCGTGGTCGTCACCGTCCTCGCCGCCTACCTGCCCGCCCGGCGGGCCGGCAAGATCTCCCCGATGGCCGCCCTGCGCGACGCGGGCACCCCGGCCGACGGCAGGGCCGGGACCGTACGGGCCGTCGTCGGCCTGGTCCTCACCGGCGCCGGCGCCGCGAGCCTGTACGCCGCGGCCAACGCCGACAAGGCCACTCAGGGCTCGGCGTGGCTGGGTCTGGGCGTGGTGCTCACCCTGATCGGCCTCGTCGTCGTCGGCCCGCTGCTCGTGGGCGGCCTGGTCCGCGTCCTCAGCGTGGTCCTGCTGCGGATCTTCGGCCCGATCGGGCGGATGGCCGAGCGCAACGCGCTGCGCAACCCGCGCCGCACCGGCGCCACCGGCGCCGCGCTGATGATCGGCCTCGCCCTGGTGGCCTGCCTGTCGGTGGTCGGCTCCTCGATGGTGGCCTCCGCCACCGACCAGCTCGACAAGACCGTCGGCACGGACTTCATCATCCAGAGCGACAACGGCGAGGTCATCACCCCGCAGGCGGTGAAGGCCTTGAAGGAAGCCCCGGGCCTTGAGCGGGTCACCGAGTACAAGCTCGTGGACGTCTCCCTGACCACGCCGGACGGCCGTACCTCGAAGAACGAGATGATCAACGCGGCCGACCCGACGTACGCCCAGGACCTGCGCACCAAGACGGTCTCCGGCACGCTCGCCGACGCCTACGGGCCCGACTCGATGTCCGTCCCCGAGGGCTTCGCCAAGAAGCACGGCATCAAGCAGGGGTCCACGGTCGAGGTCGGGTTCAGGGGCGGCAGGACGGCCGCGCTCACGGTCCGCGCGATCACCAGCGACGACGGCTTGATCGACAACGGCGCGATGTACGTCTCGATCGCCACGGTCGGAAAGTACCTGCCGGCCGACCGGATGCCGCTCGACCTGCTGCTCTTCGCCACAGCCAAGGACGGGCAGGAGACCGCCGCGTACCAGGCGCTCAAGTCCGCCCTGCACGACTACCCGCAGTACACCGTGCGCGACCAGACCGACTACAAGAAGGAGCTGGAGAACCAGATCGGCCAGCTGCTCGACATGGTCTACGCACTGCTCGCCCTGGCGATCATCGTCGCCGTCCTCGGTGTGGTGAACACCCTGGCGCTGTCGGTGGTCGAGCGGACGAAGGAGATCGGCCTGATGCGGGCGATCGGCCTCTCCCGCCGCCAGTTGCGCCGCATGATCCGCTTGGAGTCCGTGGTGATCGCCCTGTTCGGCGCGCTGCTCGGCCTGGGGCTCGGCATGGGCTGGGGCGCGACCGCCCAGAAGCTCCTCGCCCTGGAGGGCCTGAAGGTCCTGGAGATCCCCTGGGTCACGATCATCGTGGTCTTCGTCGGCTCGGCCCTCGTGGGTCTGTTCGCCTCCCTGGTCCCGGCCTTCCGGGCCGGCCGGATGAACGTCCTGAACGCGATCGCGACCGACTGACGAGCGCGGCGTGCCCCCTCCGCGGACGGGGGCCACGGAGAAGCCCGGTGCCGGGAAGTCAGGGTGACTTCCCGGCACCGGGCTTGTGCCGGAAGGGGCGGCGGGGGCGCGAGCGGGGTTGTCCACAGCCTCCGCGGGCCGACTGCCCGGCGGCGTACGCTGAAGGAATCCCCGGCCCGCCGCACGAGTCGGGTCCTTCGCGTTGCCCACCCTCGGACGGATTCGGACGGAAAGCCCCCCATGAGCCTGCACGGTCTGCTCGACGCCGTCGTCAAGGACCCCGCCCTCGCGGAAGCGATCACCGCGGCGGCGGACGGCAACCGCATGCACGTGGACCTCGTCGGTCCCCCCGCCGCCCGGCCCTTCGCCGTCGCCGCGCTGGCCCGTGAGTCCGCCCGTCCCGTGCTCGCGGTGACGGCGACCGGCCGCGAGGCCGAGGACCTGGTCGCGGCCCTGCGCTCGCTGCTGCCGGCCGAGGGCGTCGTGGAGTACCCGTCCTGGGAGACCCTGCCGCACGAGCGGCTCAGCCCGCGCAGCGACACCGTCGGCCGCCGCCTGGCCGTGCTGCGCCGCCTGGCCCACCCGAGCCCCGACGATCCGGAGACCGGACCGGTCTCCGTCGTCGTCGCCCCCGTGCGCTCGGTGCTCCAGCCGCAGGTCAAGGGGCTGGGCGACCTGGTGCCGGTAGCGCTGCGGGCGGGGCGGACCGCCGACCTGAACAGCGTCGTGGACGCCCTCGCCGCCGCCGCGTACTCCCGCGTGGAGCTGGTGGAGAAGCGCGGCGAGTTCGCCGTGCGCGGCGGCATCCTCGACGTCTTCCCGCCCACCGAGGAACACCCCCTGCGCGTCGAGTTCTGGGGCGACGACGTCGAGGAGATCCGGTACTTCAAGGTCGCCGACCAGCGTTCCCTCGAGGTCGCCGAGCACGGACTGTGGGCCCCGCCCTGCCGTGAACTGCTGCTCACCGAGGACGTACGCGCGCGTGCTCGTGCTCTCGCCGAGCGGCATCCGGAGCTCGGCGAGCTGCTGGGCAAAATCGCCGAGGGCATCGCGGTGGAGGGCATGGAGTCCCTGGCGCCGGTCCTGGTCGACGACATGGAGCTGCTGCTCGACGTGCTGCCCAAGGGCGCCATGACCGTGGTGTGCGATCCCGAGCGGGTGCGCACGCGCGCGGCGGACCTGGTGGCGACCTCCCAGGAGTTCCTCCAGGCGTCCTGGGCGGCCTCGGCCGGCGGGGGAGAGGCGCCCATCGACCTCGGCGCGGCCTCCCTGTGGTCGATCGCCGACGTCCGGGACCGGGCGCGCGAGCTGGACATGATGTGGTGGTCGGTGTCGCCGTTCGCCGCGGACGAGACGGCGTACGAGGGGGACGGGGACGCGCTCAAGCTGGGCATGCACGCGCCCGAGACCTACCGCGGCGACATCGCCAAGGCGCTCGCCGACACCAAGGGCTGGCTCGCCGACGGCTGGCGCACGGTGTTCGTCACCGAGGGCCACGGTCCGGCCTCGCGCACCGTCGAGGTGCTGGGCGGGGAGGGCATCGCGGCCCGCCTCGACGTGGACCTCGGCGGGCTGTCCCCGTCGGTCGTGCACGTGGCCTGCGGCGGCATCGACCACGGCTTCGTCGACGTCGCCCTGAAGCTGGCCGTGCTCACCGAGACCGACCTGACCGGCCAGAAGACGGCCGGCCGTGACGGTGCGCGGATGCCGGTGCGGCGGCGCAAGACCATCGACCCGCTGACCCTGGAGGCGGGCGACTACATCGTCCACGAGCAGCACGGCGTGGGCCGCTACATCGAGATGGTGCAGCGCACGGTGCAGGGCGCGACCCGTGAGTACCTGGTGGTGGAGTACGCCCCGGCCAAGCGCGGCCAGCCCGGCGACCGCCTGTACATCCCCACCGACCAGCTCGAACAGATCACCAAGTACGTCGGCGGCGAGGCGCCCACCCTGCACCGGCTCGGCGGCGCCGACTGGACGAAGACCAAGGCGCGGGCGAAGAAGGCGGTCAAGGAGATCGCCGCCGACCTGATCAGGCTCTACAGCGCGCGCATGGCGGCGCCCGGGCACGCCTTCGGCACGGACACGCCGTGGCAGCGCGAGCTGGAGGACGCCTTCCCGTACGCGGAGACCCCGGACCAGCTCACCACGATCGCCGAGGTCAAGGAGGACATGGAGAAGTCGGTCCCGATGGACCGCCTGATCTGCGGCGACGTCGGCTACGGCAAGACGGAGATCGCGGTCCGCGCCGCCTTCAAGGCCGTCCAGGACGGCAAGCAGGTCGCCGTCCTGGTCCCGACGACGCTGCTGGTGCAGCAGCACTTCGGCACGTTCTCCGAGCGGTACGCGCAGTTTCCGGTGAACGTCAGAGCGCTCTCCCGCTTCCAGACCGACACCGAGGCCAAGGCGGTCCTGGAAGGTCTCGGGGACGGCGCGGTGGACATCGTCATCGGCACCCACCGCCTGTTCTCCTCGGAGACGAAGTTCAAGGATCTCGGCCTGGTCATCGTCGACGAGGAGCAGCGCTTCGGCGTCGAGCACAAGGAGCAGCTGAAGAAGCTCCGCGCGAACGTCGACGTCCTGACGATGTCGGCGACCCCGATCCCGCGCACGCTGGAGATGGCGGTGACCGGCATCCGGGAGATGTCGACGATCACCACGCCGCCCGAGGAGCGGCACCCGGTGCTGACGTTCGTCGGGCCGTACGAGGAGAAGCAGATCGGCGCGGCGATCCGCCGCGAACTGCTGCGCGAGGGCCAGGTTTTTTACATCCACAACCGGGTGGAGTCCATCGACCGCGCGGCGGCCCGGCTGCGGGAGATCGTCCCCGAGGCGCGCATCGCCACCGCCCACGGCCAGATGTCGGAGGCGGCCCTCGAACAGGTCGTCGTCGACTTCTGGGAGAAGAAGTTCGACGTGCTGGTCTCTACGACGATCGTCGAGTCCGGCATCGACATCTCCAACGCCAACACCCTGATCGTGGAGCGCGGCGACAACTTCGGCCTGTCCCAGCTGCACCAGCTGCGCGGCCGGGTGGGCCGTGGCCGCGAGCGCGGCTACGCCTACTTCCTGTACCCGCCGGAGAAGCCGCTGACGGAGACGGCCCACGAGCGCCTGGCGACCATCGCGCAGCACACCGAGATGGGCGCGGGCATGTACGTGGCGATGAAGGACCTGGAGATCCGCGGCGCCGGAAACCTGCTGGGCGGCGAGCAGTCCGGGCACATCGCGGGCGTCGGCTTCGACCTCTACGTCCGCATGGTCGGCGAGGCGGTCGCCGACTACCGGCGGCAGCTGGAGACGGGGGAGATCCAGGAGGAGCCGCCGCTCGAGGTCAAGATCGAGCTGCCGGTCGACGCGCACGTCCCGCACGACTACGCGCCCGGCGAGCGGCTGCGCCTCCAGGCCTACCGGTCCATCGCCTCCGCCGACTCCGAGGAGGACATCAAGGCCGTCCGCGAGGAACTCACCGACCGCTACGGCAAGTTGCCCGAGCCGGTGGAGAACCTGCTGCTGGTGGCCGGGCTGCGCATGCTCGCCCGTGCCTGCGGCGTCGGCGAGATCGTCCTCCAGGGCAACAACATCCGCTTCGCCCCGGTGGATCTGCGCGAGTCGCAGGAGCTGCGCGTCAAGCGCCTCTACCCGGGCTCGGTGATCAAGCCGACCGTCCACCAGGTCCTCGTTCCCCGGCCCAAGACCGCGAAGATCGGCGGCAAGCCGCTGGTCGGCCGTGAACTGCTGGGCTGGGTAGGGGAGTTCCTGGCGTCCATCCTGGGGTCGTAGCCCGCGCGCTTTTGGGGCCGCGGAGGGTACGCGGTTCGCGCGTTCGCGCCCCGTGACCCCCGTACCCCCGTGTGGCCTGCGCATACTGCCCCGCTACGGTGGGCAGCAGGTGAAGGACGCCCGAACCATGGGCGGAACCGGGCAGGTTAGGGGAGGGGCGCAGCGTGACGCGTCTGAGGGGCGGGGCGGTTGCGGCTGCCGTCGTGGCACTGTTGGCGACCGGATGCACGGAGCAGCTGGACGGCGGTGCGAGCGGACCGGAGCCGGCGAAGACCGGCGGTGAGGCGCTCGCCGCCGCCGAGTCACTGACCGTCAAGGGGCGGTCGCCGAAGACCGGTTACGTCCGGGAGAAGTTCGGCACCGCCTGGGCGGACACCGACTCCAACGGCTGCCCCACCCGCGACGACATCCTCAAGCGGGACCTGAAGCAGGTGCGGTTCACCGACGGGAAGTGCAAGGTGTCGTACGGCGTGCTGGAGCGGGACCCGTACTCCGGCGAGGAGATCGTCTACCGGCGCGGGCGCAGCCTGGTCGACATAGACCATGTCGTCGCCCTCTCGGACGCCTGGCAGAAGGGCGCCGCGTACTGGGACGCGAGCAAGCGCATAGCGCTGGCCAACGACCCGCTCAACCTGATCGCCGTGGACGCGAGCGCCAACCGCTCCAAGGGCGACGGCGACGCGGCGACGTGGCTGCCGCCCGCCAAGGGCTACCGGTGCACGTACGTCGCCGCGCAGGTCGCCGTGAAGAAGAAGTACCAACTGTGGGTCACCGGGGCCGAGAAGGCCGCGATGAAGAAGGTCCTGTCCACCTGCCCCGGCCAGAAGCTCCCCTCGGGCGGCAACCCGACGAAGGCACCGGAGCGCTTCCACGCCCGCTGACCGCGGCGGGCGCCGCCGGGGCCGCCGCGGCCTGTTCGGCGGTGCGGAGGCGCGCGGGGACGGGCGACGACAACGGTTCGATACATCCCAGGCCGGTTGTCCGGGTTGACCGATACTCTCGGAACGCGCTCGGATCACCCTCGGTTCCGCACCGTACGCACCGTCCCCGCAGGCGCCCCACCGGGGCCTCGCCACTAGGAGCAGTCATGCACGGCCCCGGCTACGCGCCGCCGCAGCCTCCGCGCCCGTCGACCGCGCTGGTGGTCGGCCTCAGGGTGCTGTTCGTGGCCCTCTCGGTGCTGAGCGTCGGCTTCCTGGCCTGGGGCACGATGCTGCGCGTCGCCTGCATGACCCGTGCCCGGCGCGACTGGGTCCTGTTCGTCCTGTCGCTCGTCGTCCTGTTCACGGCCTGTGTGTTCATCGGCGTCGGCGGCACCGGAGAGGAGGGCGACCCGCAGACCTGGCACAGCGACGTCGGCGCAGCGCTGTTTTTGCTGTCCGCGTTCGGCAGCGTCGGCTACTTCCTGTACAGGGACCTCCGTCACCACGAGGCCCCCCTGACCGGTCGGGTCGCCCCCGGTCCCGCGGCCGCCACCGTGGCGTACGGCTACCCGCCGTCCCCCGCCCCGCAGAGCTACGGCCCGCCGCCCGCCCCGTACGGCCCGCCGCAGCCCGCGCCCTACTCCCCGCCGCGGCCGGGCCCGTACGCGCCGCCGCAGCCCGCCTCCTACCCGTCCGCGCCGAACCCGGCGCCCGTGCCCGCCCGCGACGCGGTGCCCGGGCAGCCGCAGCGCCCCGCACCCGCCCGGATCGACCAGGTCCGCGCCGAACTGGACGAGCTGAGCGACCTCCTGCGCGGCCAGGACACCGGACCCGGCCAGGGCGGGCAGCCCGGTCACGGGGGCCGGGGTCACGGCGGGCGGTCCGCGCCGGGCGGAGCCGCCGGCGGCGGTGACATCGGGTTCACCACGAGCTGGGGCCCGGAGGGCGGCCGGTGACCGCACGCGTCATCGCCGGACGCTACGAACTGTCCACACTCATCGGACAAGGCGGCATGGGCCAGGTGTGGACGGCCTACGACCAGCGGCTCGACCGCCGCGTGGCCGTCAAACTGGTGCGCCCCGACAAGGTCGCGGGATCCCACAGCCAGGACGCCGCCGACCTGCGCCGCCGCTTCGTCCGCGAGTGCCGCGTCACCGCGCGGGTCGACCACCCCGGCCTGGTCACCGTGCACGACGCGGGCAGCGAGGCCGAGAACCTGTACCTGGTCATGCAGTACGTCGACGGCGCGGACCTCGCCGACCACCTCGCCGAGAACGAGCCGTACCCCTGGCAGTGGGCGGTCGCCGTCGCCGCCCAGCTGTGCGCCGTGCTCTCCGCCGTGCACGCCGTACCGATCGTCCACCGCGACCTCAAACCGAGGAACGTGATGGTGAAGCCGGAGGGCACCGTCACCGTCCTCGACCTCGGCGTCGCCTCCGTCCTCAACACCGAGACCACCCGCCTCACCCGCACCGGCTCACCCGTCGGCAGCCCCGCCTACATGGCCCCCGAACAGGCCATGGGCGGCGCCGTCGGCCCGTACACCGACCTGTACGCGCTCGGCGTGGTGCTGCACGAACTCCTCAGCGGGAACGTTCCGTTCGCCGCCTCCACCGCGGTCGGCGTGCTGCACCGCCACCTCCACGAGCCGCCGGTGCCCGTGCGCCGGCTGCGCCCCGAGGTCCCCGAAGCCCTCGAATCCCTCGTACTGCGGCTGCTCGCCAAGGACCCCCAGCACAGACCGGCCAGTGCCCAGGCGGTGTACGAGGACCTGCTGCCGATGCTGCCTCCGCGCGGCCCGCACAACGGCGGCCCCCTCGACCCCACCCGCCCCTTCCTGCGCCCGCACGCCCCCTGGCCCGACCGCGCCGTCACCCCGGCGCCGCGTCCCGCGCCCCGCGCCGAACCGTCCACCGCCGGGTCCGGCGGCCTCCACGACGTCGCCACCGCCGTCGACGAGGTCAAGCGGCTGCTCGGCGAGGGCCGCGTCACCCAGGCCGTCGACATCCTCGGCGCGATCCTCCCGGCCGCCGCCGCCCAGCACGGCGAGCACTCCCCGGTGGTGCGCACCCTGCGCAAGCAGTACGCGGCCACGCTGATGGACGACGGCCAGTACCGGCGCGCCCTGCCCGAACTGCGGCGCCTCGCCGGCGAACGGGCCACCGAGGCGGGCCCCGCCGACCCGCAGGCCCTCCGGTTCCGCCACGACGCGGCGCAGTGCCTCGAACAGCTCGGTGAACCGGCCGCGGCGCTCGCCGAGTACCGGGCCCTGCTGCCCTACTTCGAGAACCGGCTCGCGGAGAACCCGTACACGGCCGCGGACCCCGACCTGCCCTTCGAGATCCGCCGCCGGATCGGGCACCTGCTGCTCGCCCTGGGCGACCGGACCGCCGCCCACGACACCCTGCTGCGCCTGCTGCACGACGCGGAGCGCCGGCACGGCCCCGTGCATCCCCTCCCGGCCGAGATACAGCGCACCCTGCAGTGGCTGGGCCAGGTGCGGGGCTGAGCGGCGGGGCCGGGCAGGCGTACGCGGGCGCGGTTCAGCGCCCGTACGGGTAGCCGTACGGGCCCTGCTGCACCGTCTGCGCGGAGGGGGCCGCCCCGTAACCGGCCGCCGCCATCGCCTGCGGCGTCCGCCGGTCGAACATGGCGAACAGCAGCATCCCCGTCGCCGCCAGCAGGCACATGATGATCACGATGCCGAGCACCGCGGAGGCGTCGCTGTCGTCGGGCACGAGGAACAGTCCCGGTGTCACGGTGCACTCGTACAGGACGAAGGCGGCGAACGCGCCCCAGTCCGAGCCGAGTCCGCGGCGGATCGCCACGTACAGGAACGGCACCCATGCCAGCAGGCCCAGCGAACCCCAGACCAGGACGGACCAGACGATCCGCTGGAACCAGCCGGCCTCCAGCCGCTTGTCCATCTCCACCCCCAAGAGCTCCGCCGCACGAGGACGGAGTCGTCGCAGGCAAGGTTAGGCCACCCGGCGACGTGGACCGATACCGTCAGGAAGTCTGCTTCAAGGCCGTGACGATCCGCTCCGTCAGCTTCTTCGCGGTCGCCGCCCCGTTGTCGTGGCCGTCCGTCGACATGAAGAGCCGCAGGCCGTCAGGGTCAGGGTCAGGGGAAGCGTGGCCACGGCGAGGACACGGGCGGCGCGGGACGCGAAATGCATGCGAGGTGCTTTCTTGAGCCGGGGGCGCCACACAGGCGTGGCGAGCGGACCCTGTGACGCCCGAGGAGGCCGGACCGGTTGCCGTCGCGTACAACGCGCATGTTTTTACGGTGTCTTGTGTGATTCTTGTGCCCTGCGAGGCGATCGTTTTTCGGGCCGCGGGGTTTAGTCGGCTAGCGTGCCTCCGCACACGTGCAACACGCGCGTACACGACAACAGGGGTGGGGATGGCCGAGCACCGGCAATCGAAGAAGCGCAGGTACATCACATGGGCGGCGGCCGGGGCCGTCGTCGTCGCCGGCGCCGGGATCGCGGCCCAGACGTCCATGGCGGCCACCACCTGGCCCGCCCAGAAGACCTTCACCGGACGGGCGTTCGACACCTGCTCCGCGCCCTCGCTGAGCGCCATGAACGCCTGGCGCACCGACAAGTACTACGGCGCCGCCGCCGTCTACATCGGCGGCAAGAACCGCGGCTGCGCCCAGCCCAACCTCACCGCCTCCTGGGTGAAGTCCGTCAGCTCCCAGGGCTGGAAGCTCATCCCGCTGTACGTCGGGGCCCAGCCGCCCTGCCAGAAGAGCGCCAACCCCGAGCGGCTCACCGCCGCGACCGCCGCCTCCCTCGGCACCGCCGACGCCAAGGACGCGGTGGCCAAGGCCTCCGCGCTCGGCATGAAGGCGGGCAGCCCGGTCTACCTCGACATGGAGCCGTACGACATCACCGACAAGGCGTGCAACGACGCCGTGCTCACCTACGTCCGCGCCTTCGACAAGGTGCTGCGCGACAAGACCTACCGCGCCGGCTACTACGGCTTCACCAGCTCCAGCGCCAAGGCCATCGCCACCGCGACCAACAAGACCGACCTGCCGGGCAACCTCTGGTACGCCCTCTGGGACGGCAAGGAGACCACCACCACCGACTGGCCCTGGGGCGCCAACCAGTTCACCGACCACAGCCGCGCCCACCAGTACATGGTCAACAGCAAGGAGACGCGCGGCGGCGTCACGATCACCGTCGACCGCGACTGGTGGGACGCCCCGGTCGCCATCACCGGCTGATCCTGCCGGGTTCCGACACGCGTTTCCCCCTCGCCGGACGCCGTGTCGGTCCTCCCCCTGTGCGACGGTGCCCGAAGTCGTGGTGAATCGTTGGTCGAATGGGTTGGCCGGAGCCCGGCCGCTGCCTACTATCGATCACCGCAAGACTTTGTGCGCCCGCCCGTCGCCCGACCACCACCCCTGGTGGAGACGTTGCGCGCCGCACCTGTCGCAGCAATCTCCACCACGGGAGGTTTCCTTGCACCGCCGCCGTCGCACCGCGCTCGTCCTGTCCGCCGCGCTCCTCGCGGCGGCACCCCTGCTCACCGCCTGTGGAAGCGACGCGCATCCGGGCGCGGCGGCCGTGGTCGGCGGCCAGCGGATCACCTTCGGGCAGTTGCAGAGCCGGGTGAGCGAGGTGCGCGAGGCGCAGCGGGCCGCGGTGGCGGACGAGGCGCAGTACCAGCAGGCCGTCGCCTCGACCGGCACGCTCACCCGGGACACGCTGCACCAGATGGTGCTCGACCGGGTCCTCGACCGCGCCGCCCGGAACGCGGGCCTCACCGTCAGCCGCAGCGAGGTCCAGCAGTTGCGCACCGGTCTCGAACAGCAGGCGGGCGGCGCCAAGGCGCTCGAGGACACCTGGCTCCAGCGGTACGGGGTGCCGCCGCAGCGCCTCGACGACAACCTCCGCCTCCAGGTGAAGGCGCAGAAGCTCGCGACCCATCTGCACACCGACGCCGGCCAGCCGGCCTTCTGGAAGGCGCTGTCCGAGGCCTCCGCCGACCTCCACGTCGACCTCAACCCGCGCTACGGCACCTGGGACGTCGAGAAGAGCACCCTGGTGAACGCCAAGACGCCGTGGCTGCGGGACGTCTCGGCGTCCCAGAACCAGCAGTCCACCTGACCGGACGCCGGACGGTCGCCGGGCGGCCGGGCCTGTGGACAACCGGGCCGGGGGTGGCCCCCGGCCTGTGGACAACTCAAGGTGACCTCAGCCGCGTGCGTTACGTTCGGAGCGTGAACACCACCAGCGCCACCACCCCCGCAGCGGCCCCGGGCCGGATCGTCCTGCTCACCACCAGCCACCGGGTCGCCCCCGGCCTGCTGTCCTGGCCCGCCTGGCAGGCACTGCGGTCGGCGGACCGGGTGCTGTGCGCGGACGGTGCCCATCCGCAGCTGCCGTATCTGCGGGAGGCCGGCACAGCCGTGGACGAGGCGGCGCCGAGCGCGGAGGAGCTGGTGGACGCGTGCGCCGGCGGCCGTACGGTCGTCGTCGTGGCCACCGGCGAGGGCGAGCCCGCCCTGACCGACGGACTGGCCCGTCTGGCCGGATCCGGCCGTGTGCAGATGCCCGAGCTGGAACTGCTGCCCGCCTCCTACGACCTGCCCGGCGCCCGCCTGCTCGACCTCGTCCAGGTCATGGACCGCATCCGCGCCGAGTGCCCCTGGTCGTCCCGGCAGACCCACAAGGGCCTGGCCAAGTACGGCATCGAGGAGGCGTACGAGCTGGTCGAGGCGATCGAGGACGGCGACCGGGAGGAACTGCGCGAGGAACTGGGCGACGTCCTGCTCCAGGTGGTCTTCCACGCCCGTATCGCCGAGGAGGACCCCGAGGAGCCGTTCTCCATCGACGACGTGGCCGGCACCATCGTCGCCAAGCTGATCCACCGCCACCCGCACGTCTTCGGCGACGAGACCGCGACCACCCCGGAGGAGGTCAAGGCGCACTGGCTGCGCACCAAGGCCGAGGAGAAGCGGCGCACCTCCGTGACCGAGGGCGTCCCCCTCGGCCAGCCCGGCCTCGCCCTCGCCGCCAAGCTGGCCTCCCGGGTCCGCACGGCGGGCCTGGACGTCCCCCTCCCGGCGGGCGAGGGCTTCGGGTACGAACTGCTGGCCCTGGCCGCCCGCGCCGAGGCGGAGGGCGTCGACCCGGAGGCGGCCCTGCGCGCGGCGGCGCGCGCGTACCGGGACGTGATCATAAAGACGGAGGGCGACTGAGGTCCTGAGCGGCCGCGCGGCACGCGACTGCACCGCGCGGACGCCCCGGCGCTAGGGTCGGCCCCATGCACGACCAGCCACCCACCCTGTTCACCTGGGAGTTCGCGAGCGACCCCTACCCGGCCTACGCCTGGCTGCGCGAGCACGCCCCCGTGCACAGGACCCGCCTCCCCAGCGGGGTCGAGGCCTGGCTGGTCACCCGGTACGCCGACGCCCGGCAGGCCCTGGCCGACCAGCGGCTGAGCAAGAACCCGGTGCATCACGCCGAGCCCGCGCACGCCAAGGGCAGGACGGGCATCCCCGGCGAGCGCAAGGCCGAGCTGATGACCCACCTGCTGAACATCGACCCGCCGGACCACACCCGGCTGCGCCGGCTGGTCAGCAAGGCGTTCACCCCGCGCCGCGTCGCCGAGTTCGCCCCGCGGGTGCAGGAGCTGACCGACGGACTCATCGACGGGTTCGCCGGACGCGGCACCGCCGACCTCATCCGCGAGTTCGCCTTCCCGCTGCCCATCTACGCCATCTGCGACCTGCTCGGCGTCCCCCGCGAGGACCAGGACGACTTCCGTGACTGGGCAGGCATGATGCTGCATCTTCCCGGGGGCGAGTCCACGGACCCCCGGCGCCACGGCAAGAGCCCCCGCGGCGGAGTCGCCCGCTCGGTGAAGAAGATGCGCAGCTATCTCGCCGAGCTCATCCACCGCAAGCGCGAGGCGCTGCCGGCCGAGCCCGGCCCCGGCGAGGACCTCATCTCCGCCCTCATCCGCGCCTCCGACCACGGCGAGCACCTCACCGAGAACGAGGCCGCCGCCATGGCCTTCATTCTCCTGTTCGCCGGTTTCGAGACCACCGTCAACCTCATCGGCAACGGCACCTTCGCCCTGCTCACCCACCCCGAGCAGCGGGACCGGCTCCAGCGGTCCCTCGCCGATGGGGACGGCGGCCTGCTGGAGACGGGAGTGGAGGAACTCCTGCGCTACGACGGTCCGGTGGAACTGGCCACCTGGCGCTACGCCACCGAGCCGCTCACCATCGGCGGGCAGGACATCGCCCCCGGCGACCCGGTCCTCGTCGTCCTCGCCGCCGCCGACCGGGATCCGGAGAGGTTCGACAGCCCCGACGTCCTCGATCTCGGGCGACGTGACAATCAACACCTCGGCTACGGACACGGCATCCACTACTGCCTCGGCGCGCCGCTCGCCCGACTGGAGGGCCAGACAGCGCTGGCCACCCTCCTCACCCGGCTTCCGGACCTCCAACTGGACGCGGATCCGGCCGATTTGCGCTGGCGCGGCGGGCTCATCATGCGCGGACTGCGGACGCTGCCGGTGCGGTTCACCCCTGGTCGGTAAGTCGGAGGGAAGCCGGACAAGGCCGGAAAAGGCGCCTGCGGCCGCATCGCCCCTACCCACTGACGGCCCCGAACATGACACAGCGTCAGCTGTGTGATCTTCACGTGATCTGTGCGGCATGAACTTGTAACAAGCGAGCGTCAGCGGCTACTTTCACCCATCAGCGTGGCGCCGAGTCGCGGCCGCCACGCCGGTCAGCGTTGTCGCACGAAAGGTCTCCGTATGCTCTCCGGGAACGGCCGTCACCGTCGGCCCCGTCAGGCTCCGGCCCTCCTCGTCGCCGCTGGAGTGACCGGATCCGCCATCGCCATCCCGCTGATGGGCGCCGGCGCCGCCAGCGCCGCCGACGGCAACACCTGGGACAAGGTGGCCAAGTGCGAGAGCGGCGGCGCCTGGAGCTCCAACGCCGGCAACGGCTACTACGGCGGCCTGCAGATGACGCAGGACGACTGGGAGAAGTACGGCGGCCTCGACTACGCGCTGAGCGCCGATCAGGCGAGCCGGTCCCAGCAGATAGCCGTGGCTGAGAAGGTGCTCGCCGACAAGGGTCCCGGTGCCTGGCCGACGTGCGGGCTGCTCTCCGGTCTCGGCGAGAAGTCCGAGGCGGCGAAGGTGGACACCGGAGTGGGCGATACCGGATCCTCCAACTCCTCCGGGAAGTCGCTCACCGACGACCTCGGTCTGTCGAACTCGTCACAGACGCCGGCCGACTCGTCCGGCTCGTCGGACACCGAGCCCGGTCCGGCCGACTCCTCCGACTACCCGAGCGAGTCCCCCACCACGTCCTCACCCTCGCCGTCCTCGCCGGCCAAGAAGGGTAAGCCGGGTAAGTCCGACACATCCCGTGATGTCGCCGTGAGCGGGTCCCAGTCGTCCGACACCTCGTCCCCGGTCGCGCCGGAGCCGGGCGGTACGGACAAGTCCTGGCAGGTCGGCGGCAGTTCGGCCCTGGTCGACACCGGGGCGCTGGGCGGCGGGCGGCACCGCGGCGGCAGTGCCGTCGAGAACCTGGTCGACAACCACACGGCCGCCTCCGCCGGCCGCCACGCCGCACGCGCCGGCGACTCCTACACCGTTCGCGCCGGCGACTCCCTCGAGTCCATCGCCGACTCCCTTGACGTGCCCGGCGGATGGGATGCGCTGTACGCCGCGAACAAGGGCGCGATCGGGTCCGACCCGAACCACGTCTCCGCCGGTCAGACCCTGAATATCCCTACCGAAACGCCCCAGAAGTAGCGGGAGTTCACGTCACGCTTCGCCCCGAATGCCCCATTCGGGGAAAGTGTGGGATGAGTCTCAGAAGCCCTGATCGTCTTTGGAATTCGGCGGAGCGCGTGCCTACGGTCGTGACCGCTCGTCACCGCGAGCCCCGGCTGCCGCAACGCCGAATCCTGCCAGCGGCCGCACGGGAACAGTCGTCGCGTCAAGCGCCGTGGGCAGGAGCGGGGGACCCAAGGTAGGCGCCGCACCGGGCAGTTGACCGGAGCGGCTAGGGGTGGAGCCGTGCCTCGTGTACGAGGCACGGCCGGGCAACTCAACCGGCCCGAACCCGACAGCTCACCTCGCAGGCGTCGGTGAGGGGATCCATCCATGCTGTTCTCCAGCAAGGGCAAGCACCGCCGTCCGTCCAGGGCCACCCGTGTCGTCGCGCTCGCCGGTGTCGCCGGCGCCGCGGTCGCCGCCCCGCTGATGGCGGTCGGCGACGCCTCCGCCGCCACCGCCTCCCAGTGGGACGCGGTCGCACAGTGCGAGTCCGGTGGCAACTGGTCCATCAACACCGGCAACGGCTTCTACGGCGGCCTCCAGTTCACCAACTCCACCTGGGCCGGGTACGGCGGCACCTCCTACGCGTCGCGCGCCGACCTGGCCTCCAAGTCGCAGCAGATAGCCGTCGCCGAGAAGGTGCTCGCGGGCCAGGGCAAGGGTGCCTGGCCGGTCTGCGGCAAGGGCCTGTCCGGCGCCGCCTACACCGGCAGCGCCCCCGCGTCGTCGTCCTCGTCGGGCTCGGCGTCCTCGTCGGCGGGTGGCAGCTCCGCCAAGAGCACCGCCACCCGCTCGACCGAGCGGCAGGCCGCCAGCCGCTCCGCGACGCGTTCGGCCCCGAGCGGGACCGTGACCACGCCGACCGGCAAGAAGGTCGAGAAGGGCGACGGCGAGTACAAGGTGGTCTCCGGCGACACCCTCAGCTCCATCGCCGCCCGCCACGGCGTCCAGGGCGGCTGGCAGAAGCTGTTCGAGCTGAACAAGGACGTCGTCGACAACGCCGACCTCATCTACCCGGGCCAGCAGCTCCACCTGAAGTAAGGGCCCGTCCCGCCCTCCACGGGCTCCCCGCCCCGGCGCGTTCCCCCCTGCGCGCCCGGGGCGGGGCTTTTTTCGTCTCCCGCACACCGTCCCGTTCCCGAAGATTCCCCTCCCCTTTGTTCCGAACGGGAACAAAGGGTACTGTCACTCTGTCCATGAGGCGGTCGGTCGGCCGGTCGCCGCCCCGGGACGGTTAGGCTCTAGTCGCAGGGCTCACGCCCCGCACTTTCAGCGTCACATCCCAGAAGGAGATGCTCGTGCCGTCCATCGACGTCGTCGTAGCCCGGGAAATCCTGGACTCCCGAGGCAACCCCACGGTCGAGGTCGAGGTCGGCCTCGACGACGGCAGCACCGGTCGTGCCGCCGTCCCCTCCGGCGCCTCCACCGGTGCCTTCGAGGCCGTCGAGCTCCGTGACGGAGACCCCAACCGCTACCAGGGCAAGGGCGTCGAGAAGGCCGTCCTCGCCGTGATCGAGCAGATCGGCCCGGAGCTCGTCGGCTACGACGCCACCGAGCAGCGTCTGATCGACCAGGCCATGTTCGACCTGGACGCCACCGACAACAAGGGCTCGCTGGGCGCCAACGCCATCCTCGGCGTCTCCCTCGCCGTCGCCCACGCCGCCTCCGAGGCCTCGGACCTCCCCCTCTTCCGCTACCTGGGCGGTCCGAACGCGCACCTGCTGCCGGTGCCGATGATGAACATCCTGAACGGCGGCTCGCACGCCGACTCCAACGTGGACATCCAGGAGTTCATGATCGCCCCGATCGGCGCGGAGTCCTTCTCCGAGGCCCTGCGCTGGGGCACCGAGGTCTACCACACCCTGAAGAAGGTCCTGAAGAGCAAGGGCCTGTCCACCGGCCTCGGCGACGAGGGCGGCTTCGCCCCGAACCTCGGCTCCAACCGCGAGGCCCTCGACCTCATCCTCGAAGCGATCAAGGAAGCCGGCTACGCGCCCGGCGAGCAGATCGCCCTCGCGCTCGACGTCGCCGCCTCCGAGTTCTACAAGGACGGCAAGTACCTCTTCGAGGGCAAGGACCGCTCCGCGGCGGAGATGACCGAGTACTACGAGGAGCTGGTGGCCGCCTACCCGCTCGTCTCCATCGAGGACCCGCTGTTCGAGGACGACTGGGCCGGCTGGAAGGTCATCACCGACAAGCTCGGCGACAGGGTCCAGCTCGTCGGCGACGACCTGTTCGTCACCAACCCCGAGCGTCTCGCCCGCGGCATCGAGGAGGGCGCCGCCAACGCGCTGCTCGTGAAGGTGAACCAGATCGGTTCGCTCACCGAGACCCTGGACGCCGTCGAGCTGGCCCAGCGCAACGGCTTCAAGTGCATGATGTCCCACCGCTCCGGCGAGACCGAGGACGTCACGATCGCCGACCTGGCCGTCGCCACCAACTGCGGCCAGATCAAGACCGGCGCCCCGGCCCGCTCCGAGCGCGTCGCCAAGTACAACCAGCTGCTGCGCATCGAGGAGATCCTCGACGACGCCGCGGTGTACGCGGGCCGCTCGGCCTTCCCGCGGTTCCGCTCCGCCCAGTAGGCGCGGCAAGGGCTCGGCCGCCACGGCGGCTGAGCCGCACAGCGTACGGCTTCGCCCGTCGCACGTACGTCCCCGTACCCGGTCCCGTACCGTGTCCGGGGACGTACGCACGTGTGTGCGCGGGCACGAACGGGAGGCGGGACGATGGCCGTCAAGGACCGGGACCGGTTCTCCACCACGACCAGGATCAGGCTGCTCGGTGAGCAGACCGCGGCCCGCGTCTACCGTTCGCAGACCCGGCGCCAGGCCCGCCGCTCCCGCCTCACCGGCCGCGCGGCGCTGCTCGCGCTGGTGCTGTGCTCGATGGTGGTCGCCCTCGCGTATCCGATGCGGCAGTACGTCTCCCAGCGCGCCGACATCGCCGACCTGCAACGCCAGAAGCGGCAGGCCCAGCAGCGGGTGGAACAACTGCGCGACCTCAAGGCACGCTGGCAGGACGACGCCTACGCCGAACAGCAGATCCGGCGGCGGCTGCACTACGTGAAGCCCGGGGAGACCGGCTACTCCGTGGTCGAACCGGGCCCGGCCGAGCGGTCCCGCGCCGAGCGGGGGACGGCCCGCCGCCCCTGGTACGCCAACGTCTGGGACGGAGTCGACAAGTCCGACGCCTCCGACCAGTGAACTGACAGAGAGATGTACGCAAGGCATGGAAACCCCACCGCCGTCCACTGAGCGCACCGAGCCCACCGAGGCGGACGTCGAGGCCTTCGAGCAGCAGCTCGGCCGGCCGCCGCGCGGGCTGCGCGCGATCGCGCACCGCTGCCCCTGCGGGCAGCCCGACGTCGTGGAGACGGCACCGCGGCTGCCCGACGGCACGCCCTTCCCCACGCTGTACTACCTGACGTGCCCGCGCGCCGCCTCGGCCATCGGCACGCTGGAGGCCGACGGCGTGATGAAGGAGATGACGGAGCGGCTGGCCGCCGACCCGGAGCTCGCGGCCGCGTACCGGGCCGCGCACGAGGACTACATCCGGCGCCGGGACCGGATCGAGAAGCTGACGGGCTTCCCCAGCGCGGGCGGCATGCCGGACCGGGTGAAGTGCCTGCACGTCCTGGTCGCCCACTCGCTCGCCGCCGGGCCCGGTGTGAACCCGCTCGGCGACGAGGCGATCGCGATGCTGCCCGAGTGGTGGCGCAAGGGCCCGTGTGTGACGCCCGCGCAGCCGCCGTCCGGCGAGGGGCCGCAGACCGGGACCTCCGAAGGCGGCCGGCTCGCCGCCGGTCCCCTGGAGACCGGGGAGGACCGCGCATGACCCGGGTCGCCGCCATCGACTGCGGTACGAACTCCATCCGCCTGCTGGTCGCGGACGCCGACCCGGCGACGGGCGAACTGCGCGAGCTGGACCGGCGCATGACCATCGTGCGGCTCGGCCAGGGCGTCGACCGCACCGGCAGGCTCGCCCCCGACGCGCTGGAGCGGACCTTCGCGGCCTGCCGGAAGTACGCCGGGGCCGTCAAGGAGCACGGCGCCGAGCGGCTGCGCTTCGTGGCCACCTCCGCCTCCCGGGACGCCGAGAACCGGGACGAGTTCGTGCGCGGGGTGATGGACATCCTCGGCGTCGAGCCCGAGGTGATCTCCGGTGACCAGGAGGCGGAGTTCTCCTTCACCGGCGCGACGAAGGAGCTGACGGGCCGTACGGACCTCGCCCGGCCCTTCCTGGTGGTCGACATCGGCGGCGGCTCGACGGAGTTCGTCGTGGGCGACGACCGCGTCCGCGCGGCGCGCTCGGTGGACGTGGGCTGCGTCCGCATGACGGAGCGTCACCTGGTGCGGGACGGGGTGGTCACCGACCCGCCGACGGAGGAGCAGATCGCCGCCGTGCGCGCCGACATCGAGGCCGCGCTCGACCTCGCCGAGAAGACCGTCCCGCTGCGCGAGGCGCGCACCCTGGTGGGCCTGGCCGGCTCGGTGACGACGGTGTCGGCGATCGCTCAGGAGCTGCCCGGATACGACTCGGCGGCCATTCACCACTCCCGTGTCTCCCGCGAGCGCGTCCGCGAGATCAGCGACCGCCTGCTGCGCTCCACGCACGCCGAGCGCGCGGCGATCCCCTCCATGCACCCGGGCCGTGTCGACGTCATCGGCGCGGGCGCACTGGTCCTGCTGGCCGTCATGGAGCGGATCGGAGCGAAGGAGGTCGTCGTCAGCGAGCACGACATCCTCGACGGCATCGGATGGTCTTTGGCCTGACCGCCTACACGTTGCGGTACACGTCCCGCCGGTCGCCCACCTTGACGACGAGGATGACGAGTTCACCATCGTTGATCTGGTAGGCGACCCGGTAGCTGCCGACCCGGAGCCGGTAGAGCCCGGACGGGCCGGTGAGCTTCTTGACGTCGGCGTCCTCGCGGTACGGGTCGTCACCGAGCGCGGTCAGCGCGGTCAGGATGCGCATGGCGTCGGGCCGACTGATGGCCCGGAGTTGCCGCTGCGCCGCCGTGGTGAATCGGAAGGCGTACTTCACGCCGCCTCGCCGTCCTGCTCGGTGAACAGGTCTGCCAGCAGTTCCGCCATCGTCACTGTGGGACCGCCCTCGGCCAGGACCGCTTCGGCTTCGCGCGCCAGCATGACGTCGGCCGCTTCCTCCAGCGCTTCGAAGTCCGCGATCGGGACTACGGCTGCCACCGGAGCGCCGTTGCGCGTGATGACGGTCGGAACGCCTTCCTCGGCCCGGTTGATGTGGTCGGCGAGGTGCGCGCGGGCTTCCCGTACGGTCACGGTGTTCTCAGTCATGAGATTAGTGTACGCATTCGCGTGTACACGTGCCCAGCTTGGGGGGTGACGTTCGCGAGCGATCCTCGACGGCATCGCGTGGCCCGTGGCGCAGGCTCGTCCTCCCCTGGTTCTACTGGCCAGTAGCCTGCGGTTGAGCAGTTCGGATACCGTGTGAGCGCACCCGGGGGTCCGTTCGGCGCCCCCGGTGACGTTCCGCCAGGAAAACTTCGTGAAGTTCTTCACAAGGAATTCGCCCGTGTCAAGGGCCGAAAGGGCCTCCGGGGGCGTTTTCGGGGTCTCAGCAGGCGGAAAGCGGTGCTCGGGTGAGCGCCGGGAAGCGGTTCCGGAAGGGTCGCGCGGCCCCTCGGTGGGGGACCGTCCTCAATCAGATGAGCAGCTCACGCGGTCTTGACAACGGCCCGAACCGGACGGCGGCCGCCTGTGGCCGCCAGGGCCCGCCGAACGGGGGCGCGGAGTTTACCATAGGGGCTGTCGGACCTTGTGAAGGGGCGCACGAGCGACCCCCCTGGAGCAGGTGGATACTCGATGCCATGAGCACCACGGAGCGTCCCAGGATCCTCGTAGTAGGCGGTGGGTACGTAGGCCTGTACGCAGCTCGGCGCATCCTCAAGAAGATGCGCTACGGAGAGGCGACCGTCACGGTCGTCGACCCCCGTTCGTACATGACCTACCAGCCCTTCCTCCCCGAAGCCGCAGCCGGCAGCATCTCGCCCCGGCACGTCGTCGTCCCGCTGCGACGCGTGCTGCCCAAGGCGGAGGTCCTCACCGGCCGGGTCACCACCATCGACCAGGACCGCAAGGTCGCCACGGTCGCCCCGCTGGTCGGCGAGGCGTACGAGCTGCCCTTCGACTACCTGGTCATCGCGATGGGCGCGGTGTCCCGCACCTTCCCGATCCCCGGCCTCGCCGAGCAGGGCATCGGCATGAAGGGCATCGAGGAGTCCATCGGACTGCGCAACCACGTCCTGGAGCAGCTCGACAAGGCCGACTCCACCACCGACGAGGAGATCCGCCGCAAGGCGCTCACCTTCGTCTTCATCGGCGGTGGCTTCGCCGGCGCCGAGACCATCGGCGAGGTCGAGGACATGGCCCGGGACGCGGCCAAGTACTACACCAACGTGTCCCGCGAGGACATGCGCTTCATCCTCGTCGACGCCGCCGACAAGATCCTCCCCGAGGTCGGCCCCAAGCTCGGCCAGTACGGCAAGGAGCACCTCGAGGGCCGCGGTGTGGAGGTCTACCTCTCCACCTCCATGGAGTCCTGCGTCGACGGCCACGTGGTGCTCAAGAACGGCCTCGAGGTCGACTCCAGCACCATCGTGTGGACCGCGGGCGTCAAGCCCAACCCGGCGCTGGCCCGCTTCGGCCTGCCGCTCGGCCCGCGCGGTCACGTGGACTGCGCGCCCACCCTCCAGGTGCAGGGCACGGACTACATCTGGGCCGCCGGTGACAACGCGCAGGTGCCCGACCTCGTCGGCCGCCGGGCGGGCAACGAGAACGCCTGGTGCCCGCCGAACGCCCAGCACGCGCTGCGTCAGGCCAAGGCTCTCGGCGACAACGTGATCTCCCAGATGCGGGGCTTCCCGCAGAAGGACTACGAGCACGCCAACAAGGGCGCGGTCGCGGGTCTCGGCCTGCACAAGGGCGTCGCGATGATCGTCATGGGCAAGATGAAGATCAAGCTCAAGGGACGCCTCGCCTGGTACATGCACCGCGGCTACCACGGTATGGCCATGCCGACCTGGAACCGGAAGATCCGCATCTTCGCCGACTGGACCCTCGGCATGTTCCTCAAGCGCGAGGTCGTCTCCCTCGGCGCCATGGAGAACCCCCGCGAGGAGTTCTACGAGGCCGCCAAGCCCGCGCCGGTGCCCGCCGCCGCGGGGAAGACCGAGGAGAAGGCCGAGGAGAAGGCCAAGGCCTCCTGACCCAGGCCTCCCGGCTCCCGGGTCTCTGACCTCCTGGCCGTACGGCCTCCCGGTCCGACGCACGAACCGAAGGACCTCCCGCCATCCGTGGTGCGGGAGGTCCTTCGGCGTTCCGCCCGTCGTGACACGGAGCCGTTGCGGTGGAACGGTGGTGTTTGCCCAGTCGTAACTCCGTTGCGGGACTGCGCCCGGTGCGTCCCGGTGTTTACGTGGTGGATGACATTCCGGCGTTCGTCGTCATGGAGGTGTGCACCATGCCCGATGCCGCGCTGCGGCTCACACGACTCCTCGAACAACTGGTGGGGACCCCGCTTCCCGTGCGCGTCCGCGCGTGGGACGGTTCCGAGGCGGGGCCGCCGGACGCACCGCTGCTCGTCGTACGCAACCGCCGGGCCCTGCGGCGGCTGCTGTTCAAGCCGGGCGAACTGGGCCTGGCCCGCGCCTGGGTGGCCGGCGACCTGACCGTCGAGGGCGACCTCTACACCGCCCTGGAACTGCTCTCGGGCCTGATCTGGGAGCGCGGCGAGGACGCCCGCGGTCTCGCCGGGACGCTGCGCGACCCGCAGGCCCGCGCCGCCGTCCGCGGCCTGGTGAGGCTGGGCGGCCCGCCACTGCCGCCCGCCCCGCCCCGCGAGGAGGTCCGCAGGCGCCGCGGCCCACTGCACACCAGGCACAGCGACAAGCGCGCCATCAGCCACCACTACGACGTCGGCAACGACTTCTACGAGCTCGTCCTCGGCCCCTCCATGGTGTACTCCTGCGCCTACTGGCCGGCCCGCGAACCCCTCGCCACCCTCGAACAGGCCCAGCACGACAAGCTCGAACTGATCTCGCGCAAGCTGGACCTGAAGCCCGGTCAGCGCCTCCTCGACGTCGGCTGCGGCTGGGGGTCCATGGCCGTCCACGCGGCCCGCGAGCACGGCGTGGGCGTCGTCGGCGTCACCCTGTCCCAGGAGCAGGCGGCGTACGCCCGCAAGCGCGTCGCCGACGAGGGGCTCACCGACCGGGTGGAGATCCGCGTCCAGGACTACCGGGACGTGGACGACGGCCCCTACGACGCGATCTCCTCCATCGGCATGGCCGAACACGTCGGCGCCGCTCCCTACCTGCGGTACGCGCGTGATCTGCACGCCCTGCTGAAGCCCGGCGGACGGCTGCTCAACCACCAGATCGGCCGCCGGCCGCAGCAGGACGAATCCGAGTACCACGTGGACGCGTTCATCGACGCCTACGTCTTCCCGGACGGCGAACTCGCCCCCGTCGGCACCACCGTCACCCAGTTGGAGCGGGCCGGCTTCGAGGTCCGCGACGTGGAGTCGATCCGCGAGCACTACGCGCTCACCCTGCGCCGCTGGGTGGCCAACCTGGAGGCGGACTGGGACCGGGCGGTGCGGCTCACCAGCCCCGGACGCGCCCGTGTCTGGCGCCTGTACATGGCGGCCTCCGCGCTCGCCTTCGAACGCAACCGCATCGGCGTCAACCAGGTACTGGCCGTGCGGACCCCCGCGTCCGGCGACTCGGGGATGCCGCTGCGGGCCCGCACCTGGGGCGCCCCGCCCGCCTAGAACACGCCGCCCGGCTCATACGCCACGGGGCCCGTTCCGTCATGGAACGGGCCCCCGTGGCGCCGGGGTCGCACAGGCGACCGCTACTCCGACTTGATGGCCTGGAGCATGTTCAGGCGGGCCGCGCGCCGGGCCGGCCACAGGGCCGCCAGCACGCCGACCGCCGCCGCGAGCAGCAGGAAGACGACCAGCCGCGACCAGGGCAGGATCAGCTCGTACGTCGACAGGCTGGAGCCCAGCAGCTCACCGGCCGCCCAGCCGAAGAAGACGCCGAGCCCGATGCCGAGGACACCGCCGAACAGGGAGATCACCAGGGACTCCAGACGGACCATCCGCTTGACGCCCTTGCGGTCCAGGCCGATGGCGCGGAGCATGCCGATCTCCTGGGAGCGCTCGAACACCGACATCGCCAGGGTGTTGATGACTCCGAGGACCGCGACGATCACCGCCATGGCGAGCAGGCCGTAGAGCAGGTTCAGCATCAGGGTGAAGATCTGCGCGATGCCGTTGGAGATGTCCTTCTTGTCCTGGATCTTGATCGCCGGGTTGGAGCCGAGGGCCTCCACCAGCCGGTCCTTGGTCGCGTCGGACGCCCCGTCGGAGGTCTTGACCATGACCTGCATGTCGTTCGGGCGGGGCTGGTGCGGCGTGAGGGTGGCGTTGTCCAGCATGATCCCGCGGATCATCTCGTTGCCCTCGTAGACCCCGGCGACGGTCAGGCGCTGCTTCCTGCCGTCCTCGAAGGAGGCGGTGAAGGCCGAACCGGCCTTCCAGTCGTGCGACTTGGCGGTCTTGGCGTCGACGACGACCTTCGTGCCGCCGACCGTGAAGGAGCCGTCGTCGACCCGGAGATCGGTCAGCTCGCCGATCGCCTTGCCGTTCACCCCGGTCAGGAACTCGGTCTGCCCGTCGATCCGGGAGGGCGCGTTGCGCAGCGGGCTGGTGGCCGTCACGCCCTCGGTGGCGCGCAGCTTGCTGTCGACGTCCGGGGAGAGGAAGTTGCCGTTCGCCATCGACACCACGTAGTCGGCGCGGATCGCGGACGAGGCCATCTTGTCGATCGCGTGCTGGAGGCTGCCCGCCATCACGGTCATGCCGGTGATGAGGGTCAGGCCGATCATCAGCGCGGACGCGGTGGCCGCCGTACGGCGCGGGTTGCGCACCGAGTTCTGCCGGGCCAGCTTGCCGGAGACGCCGAAGGCGCGCAGGACGGGGGCCGTGGCGGCGATCAGCGGACGGGACAGCAGCGGGGTCAGGATGAACACGCCGATGATCAGCAGCACCGCGCCGATGCCCATGGGCGCCTGGGCGGACTCGATGTCGTCCATCGTCGTGGCTGCCAGGACCGTGGCGACACCGGCGGCCGAGAACAGGGCGCCGATGGTGTTGCGCAGCACCAGCGACTTGGCGGTCGCCTGGGCGTGCAGACTGCTCATCGCCGCCACCGGCGGGATCTTGGCGGCCCGGCGGCCGGGCAGCCACGCGGCCAGCATGGTCACGAGGACACCGACCGTGAGGGCGGCGACGACCGTGCCGGGCGTGACGACCAGCGGCCCGTCGGGCACGGTGGCGCCCATCGAGCCCAGCAGGGACTTCAGTCCGGCGCCGATGCCGACGCCCGCGACCAGACCGGTCACGGCGGCCACCGTGCCCACCAGGAACGCCTCGATCAGCACGGACCGGGTGACCTGGCGGCGGGAGGCGCCGACCGCGCGGAGCAGCGCCAGTTCCTTGGTGCGCTGGGCGACCAGCATGGTGAAGGTGTTGGCGATGATGAACGTGCCGACGAACAGCGCGATGCCGGCGAAGACCAGCAGCCCCTGACGCAGTCCGCTCATCGAGTCCGAGATCATCCGCGCCTGGTCGTCGGCGAGCTTGGCGGCGGTGGTCGTCTCGGTCTTCCCCTTCGGCAGCACCCGGTCGAGCTGCGTCTTCAGCGCCGCCTGGCTGGTGCCCGCCTTCGCCCGCACGTCGATCTCGTCGTACGTGCCCGGCTTGCCGAACAGCTTCTGGGCGGTCGCCGTGTCGAACAGGGCGAGGCTGCCGCCGGCCGCGACGTTGCCGTCGTCGGTGGTGAAGATGCCGCTGACGGTGGGCTTCAGGACGGGGCCGTCGACGGAGACGCGGACGGTGTCACCGACCTTGTAACCGGCGCGCCGGGCGGTCTCGGAGTCGATGAGGACCTCGTTCTCGCCGTGCGGCGCGGCGCCCGACTCGAGCGGGTACCGGGGGTCCTTCGTGCCCCAGTAGTTGCCGCCCTGGGACTGGAAGCCGCCGCCGATCAGCTTGCCGTCCTTGTCGGCGATCGCGGTGAAGCCGTGCACGACGCCGATGACGGAGCCGGCGCCGGGGACGCGGGCGCTCTCGTCCAGCAGCGCCTGGGTCAGCTCGGGCCGCTTGCCGACCTGGTCGCCCTTGCTCTGCTGGAACTTGGACCGCACGGCCACGTCGACATGGTCGAAGCCCTTGGCGGAACTCTTCTGGAACGCGTCCGAGATGGTGTTGGTGAAGACCAGGGTCCCCGACACGAAGGCGACGCCGAGCATCACGGCGAGCACAGTCATGAGGAGCCGGGCCTTGTGCGCGAGTACGTTGCGCAAGGCTGTGCGGAACATGGGTTCGTCTCAGTCCAGGGTGTACGAGGGGGTGGTGTGAGGGAGGCGGGAGGTCAGCTGGTGCGGCCCTTGCCGTCGAACTGCTTCATCCGGTCGAGGACCGAGTCCGCCGTGGGGTCGTACACCTCGTCCACGATCCGCCCGTCCGCGAGGAACACCACCCGGTCCGCGTACGCCGCGGCCACCGGGTCGTGGGTCACCATCACCACCGTCTGGCCCAGGTCGCGCACGGAGTTGCGCAGGAAGCCGAGCACCTCGGCGCCGGAGCGCGAGTCGAGGTTTCCGGTGGGCTCGTCACCGAAGATGATCTCCGGCTTGGCCGCCAGCGCCCGGGCGACGGCGACGCGCTGCTGCTGACCGCCGGACAGCTGGGAGGGCCGGTGGCCCAGCCGGTCGGCGAGCCCGATCATCCGGATCACGGAGTCGAGCCACTCCTGGTCCGGCTTGCGGCCGGCGATGTCCATCGGAAGCGTGATGTTCTCCAGGGCCGTGAGCGTCGGCAGCAGGTTGAACGCCTGGAAGATGAAGCCGATCTTGTCCCGGCGCAACCGGGTGAGCTGCTTGTCCTTCAGCGAGCCGAGCTCGGTGTCGCCGATGCGCACCGAACCGGAGGAGAACGTGTCCAGGCCCGCGACGCAGTGCATCAGCGTGGACTTGCCGGACCCGGAGGGGCCCATGATCGCGGTGAACTCGGCCTGGCGGAAGTCGACGGAGACCCGGTCGAGGGCGACCACCTGGGTCTCGCCCTGTCCGTAGATCTTCGACAGATCCGTGGCACGCGCGGCCACGGCGGTGGTCCGGCCGGCGATGGAAGAGGTGGTCACGGGTGGGTGCTCCTGACGGGACGACGACGTTCGCGGGACGAGACCATCGTCGCGGCCGATCGGGCCCGTGCAGTCAGCCGCTGTTCCCGTTCCGGGGGCCGACTGGGGTCGGAGGGAGGCCGGGCGTGTCATACCTGGGGATGAGGGCCGTCCCTGATACCCGGGGATGAGCTGCGTTTTTCCGCTCGGCTGCGAAGAACGGGGGGAGCGCCCCGGTTCGGACGGTGAAATTCCGTCATTCCCTGTGCGCGCCCGGCGCTTGCCCGCAAGGCTGTTGGCGAGTACCGATGGCCACCCCCGAGTGCTGATGCTCCCTCAGTTGCCAATAAAATCAGACAACATGAGTCCACCCGGCCGCCGTTCGGGGACGGGGCCCCGATAGGGTCGGAGCCGCAGCGCGGAGCCCATGGCCTGCCCGGATGGTGGAAAGCAGACACGGCGAGCTTAAACCTCGCTGCCCCTTCGCGGGCGTGCCGGTTCAAGTCCGGCTCCGGGCACCACCCACGTCGCGCACGGTCTCACCGGCGCGCTGGGGTCTGTGGCAGGAGAGCGGGTCGAGCAGGTCTCCCCGGATCCGCGGCCCGCGCCCCTCCCGCTCGCCCGTACCGCCGTGCTTCGGCGTCCGCGCGCATCGACGCGAAGCCCCATCGACGCGAATCCTCATCGACGCGGACAACCATTGACATCGGACGGGTCCCGGCGGAAACTCAGGGCGCACCATAGTGAAAGAAACTTCACCAGACGAACGCACTCGTGCGGCGAGGCCCACTGAAGGGAACGACCGATGCGCACCACCGTCGGCATCATCGGAGCCGGACCGGCCGGCCTGCTCCTCGCCCGGCTGCTCCACAACGCCGGGATCGACTCGGTCGTCCTGGAGAGCCGCGACCGCGCCTACGTCGAGCAGCGGCAGCGGGCCGGAATCCTGGAGCAGGGCACCGTCGACGTGCTGCGCGCGGCCGGGGCGGGGGAGCGGATGGACCGCGAGGGGCTGCGGCACGACGGGATCGAGCTGCGCTTCGACCGGCGCCGGCACCGCGTCGACTTCCCCGCGCTCACCGGTGGACGGTCGGTGATGGTCTACGCCCAGACCGAGGTCTGCAAGGACCTCATCGCCCTCCAGCTCGACGAGGGCGGCCCGCTGCTGTTCGAGGCGGAGGCGCTGGCGGTGGAGGGGGCGGAGAGCGACCGCCCCGCCGTCCGGTTCCGCCACCAGGGGCGCGAGGACGTCCTCCAGTGCGACTACGTCGTCGGCTGCGACGGCTTCTGGGGCGTGGCCCGCAAGGCCGTACCGGCCTCGCTCTCCCAGGTGTTCGAGCGGACGTACCCCTTCGGCTGGCTCGGCATCCTCGCCGACGTCGCCCCCTCGCACGACGAGCTGGTCTACGCCCGCCACGACCGCGGTTTCGCCCTGCTCTCCATGCGCTCGCCGTCCGTCTCCCGCCTCTACCTCCAGGTGCCCGCGGGCACCGACGCCGAGGCGTGGAGCGACGAGGAGATCTGGGACGAGCTCGAACGGCGGCTGGAGACCGACGACGACTGGACCCTGCGCCGCGGCCCGATCACCCAGAAGTCGGTGACCCCGATGCGCTCCTACGTCCACGAGCCCATGCGGCACGGCCGCCTGTTCCTGGCGGGGGACTCCGCCCACATCGTGCCGCCGACCGGGGCCAAGGGGCTGAACCTCGCCGTCGGCGACGTCGTCACCTTCGCGCGGGCGCTCGTCCACGAGAGGGAGACGGGGTCCGCCGCGCTCCTCGACGCCTACTCGGCGACCTGCCTGCGGCGCGTCTGGCAGGCCGAGCGCTTCAGCTACGACATGACGACGATGCTGCACCGCGACCCGGACGCCACCGCCTTCGAGCAACGCCTGCAACAGGCCCGCCTGGACCGGATCAGCTCCTGCCGGGCCGCCGAGACCGACCTCGCCGAGGGCTACACCGGGTTCCCGATCGGCTGACGGACACCCGGGTGGTCTCCGCCCGGTTCCGGACGTGTTCCGGGTCGGTCATGATCGGGGCCTCTTCTGGCCGGGAATCAGTCGGCGACGTAGCGTGTTCCGCAGCATGGCGAGGGAAAGATCCTTCCGAGGTACTGGGGTCAGCCCTTTGCCTTTCCATTACTCTTGAGGCCAAGGCCGCGCCGTGCGGCCATGGAGGAGTGAGATGAGGAGCAGAAACCCGGTCTTCTCGCGACGGGGGTTCAGCCGCGACAACGGCTACGCGGGCTTCAACGCCGCGCCGCAGGCCGGGGGTCCCGCTGTCGGCACGCAGGGCAATCCGTACGCGCAGGGCAACCCGTACGCCCAGCCGAGCGGCAACCCCTACGCGCAGAACCCTTACGCTCAACAGGACCTTCAGGGCGCGCCGCCGCAGGCCCCGGCCACCACCGGCCGGATGACGATGGACGACGTCGTCCTGCGCACCGCGTCCACGCTCGGCACGCTGATCCTGACGGCCGCGCTCGCCTGGACGCTGCTGCCGGTCGACAGCGCCAACATCAACCGTTCCTACGGGATCGGCATCGGCGCCATGGTGATCGGCATGGTCCTGGCCCTGGTGCAGTCCTTCAAGCGCAAGGCCTCGCCCGCGCTGATCCTGTCCTACGCCGCGGTCGAGGGCGTGTTCCTCGGCGTCGTCTCCAACGTCGTCGACACCCATGTCGCCAGCGGCGCGGCCATGCAGGCCGTGATCGGCACGATGGCCGTCTTCGTCGGTGTCCTGCTGGCGTACAAGGCGGGCTGGATCCGCGTCACCCGCCGGTTCTACGGCTTCGTGATGGCGGCGGCGCTCGGCTTCGTGCTGCTGATGATGGTCAACATGCTGTTCGCGGTCTTCGGCGGCGGCGACGGCCTCGGCTTCCGCAGCGGCCCGCTCGGCATCCTCTTCGGCGTCATCGGCATCATCCTCGGCGCCTGCTTCCTGGCCCTGGACTTCAAGCAGGTCGAGGACGGCATCGCCTACGGCGCGCCGCGCGAGGAAGCGTGGCTCGCGGCCTTCGGCCTCACGCTGACCCTGGTGTGGATCTACATGGAGTTCCTGCGCCTCATCGCGATCCTCAACCAGAGCGACTAGTCCGCGCCGGACAAAGGCAAGGACAAGGGCCCCGGGTCTTCCCGGGGCCCTTCGTCGTTCGGCGCCGTGTCCCTCGTTCGGCGCCGGTCGCCGCGCCGCATGCCTAGAGCAGCTTGCGCGCGGCCCTTCTCAGGTCGTACTCGTGGATGAGCGCCTTGGCGTGGCCGTACGCGAGGTCGTGCTCGTGGCGGAGCCAGCTGACCTTCTCCTCGAAGCGGAGCGCGGGGCCTTCTTCGACGGTGCGCAGCCAGTCGGAGATGGCACGACCGGTGCAGTGGGGGATGCGGGCGAGCAGATTGCGATGGGTCTCCTCGGAGAAGACTTGGGACATCGGCGCCTCCGGACGCATTCGAAGCCGGTCCTTCACGTCACCGTGCCTGAGGGTTCGCGTATTGGCAACAGTCGTGCCGCGGCGCGTACTCTCGCGGCGTGGTTGACACGACATCTCTGACCAAGGCAGTGGATCACTTCGCCGACCGCCTCAGGGCGGCGCCGCAGAGCCGGCTCCAACGGGCGGGCGCTGCGGAGGCACTGGCGCTGGCCAGGGAGTTCGCCCGACGGGCCCAGCTCGCCGAATGCCCCGGGTGCGAGCCGCGGGAGATGCCGGACGCGGGGATGTTCGCCGCCGCGGACCAGGTCACGGTCGCCGGACACGACCTGGCGCTCGTGCTGAAGAACGACGCCGAGGTCGAGGAGGCCGTCCACCTGGTCCAGGAGGCACTGAAACGCGCCGGGGTCTGAGGAAAGGACAGGCTCTGGGCCGACGTGCTCGCTACAGCGACGCGATGACCCGGTCGGCCAGGATGTAGACCTGCTCCGTGCCGCAGGTGAAGGTGAGCGTGTAGGCGCCCGAGACGCCGGAGCCGCCGAGCAGCACCGGGGTCTCGCCCGCGCGCAGCGCGTCGGCCAGGCGTTCCGCGGTCTCGCGGTGACCGGGGGTCATGCACAGGGTCGTACCGTCGGCGAAGACGTAGACGTCGAGGGTGCCCAGCGGGCCCGGGCGGACGTCGGCGAGTTCCACGCCGGACTCGGCCAGGTCCTCCAGCGTGGCGAGCGTCTGCTCGTGGTCGCCCCCGATGGGCGAGGGGTGCGGGGTGAAGTCCGGGTGCGAGGGGTGCCGGCGGCGGGCCGCGGCCAGCTCGGGGGACTCCCCGGAGGCGCCGCCCTGGGCGCAGTCCTTGCCGGAGAACTCGTCGGCCTCCGGGCCGGGCTCGGCCACCGGCTCCAGGTGTTCGAGGCCGGTCAGATCGGCCTGCCGGGGCAGGAACAGCTCGCTGTCGGGCAGTCCCAGCAGGGAGGGCGCGTCGGCGGCGTCCCTGGCCTCCTGCGCGGCCCAGAAGGCGCGCGCCTCGGCCAGCTCCCGCTCCCGCTCCTCGGTGAGCGCCTCCACCACGGCGGCACGTATCTGCTCCGTGTCCGCGTGGCCGCGGGCGGCGGGCAGCAGTGCGCGCGCGGTGGCCGCGTGGTTCTGCGCGAGCTGCGTGTGCAGGGCCGCGACCTGGCGGCGCAGCACCCACAAGGTGCGCAGTACAGCGACGCCCACGGCGCCGGTGGCGGCCGTGGTGAGCAGCAAGGCGATGGGCATGGCGCTCACTGACGTACTCCCGGGTTCAAGGTCGACCCCCGACTTCCTACATCAGCTTGAAGGGTGGACTATCCAAGTGTCAGTGCGTAATGTCACGAAACGGACAGAATTATGGCCTGATGCGGCCCCAGAGGCCTCCGTGATGAAGCGCTGACCTGCGTAAACCTCTCCGCCAAGGGAGATAGGTCACATCCTGAGTGAGATTGGATCACAAAACGGCCCGGAACCAAGGCGTTTCTTGGATTCCGGGCCGTTCGGTCACTACCGGTGGTAAAGCGGCCACTGACGGTCTCTCAGTTGGCCCTGGTGTCGCGGTGGATCAGCTGAGGCGTTCGACGACCATCGCCATGCCCTGACCGCCGCCGACGCACATCGTCTCCAGTCCGAACTGCTTGTCGTGGAACTGGAGGGAGTTGACGAGTGTTCCGGTGATGCGCGCGCCGGTCATGCCGAAGGGGTGGCCCACGGCGATCGCGCCGCCGTTGACGTTCAGCCGGTCCAGGTCGATGCCGAGGTCGCGGTAGGACGGGATCACCTGGGCGGCGAAGGCCTCGTTGATCTCGACCAGGTCGATGTCGCCCACGGTCAGCCCGGCCCGCTTCAGGGCCTGCCGGGACGCCTCGACCGGACCGAGTCCCATGATCTCCGGGGACAGGGCCGAGACGCCGGTGGAGACGATCCGGGCGAGCGGGGTGAGGCCCAGCTCGCGAGCCTTGGTGTCGGACATGATGACGACCGCGGCGGCACCGTCGTTGAGCGGGCAGCAGTTGCCGGCGGTGACCAGGCCGTCCGGGCGGAAGACGGGCTTGAGGCCGGCCACGCCCTCCATGGTCACGCCGGGGCGCGGGCCGTCGTCCTTGCCGATCACCGTGCCGTCGGGCAGCGTCACCGGGGTGATCTCCCGCTCCCAGAAGCCGTTCTTGAGGGCCTCCTCGGCGAGGTTCTGCGAGCGCACGCCGAACTCGTCCATCTCCTGGCGGGTGACGCCCTTGAGGCGGGCCAGGTTCTCCGCGGTCTGGCCCATCGCGATGTAGGCGTCCGGGACCAGACCGTCCTCGCGCGGGTCGTGCCAGGACGAGCCGCCCTGCTCGGCCCTGGCCGCGGTGCGGGCCTCGGCCTCGGCGAAGACCGGGTTGTGGGTGTCCGGCAGGCTGTCGGAGTTGCCCTTGGTGAACCGGGAGACCGTCTCGACGCCGGCCGAGACGAACACGTCGCCCTCGCCGGCCCTGATCGCGTGCAGGGCCATCCGGGAGGTCTGGAGCGAGGAGGAGCAGTAGCGCGTGATCGTGCAGCCGGGCAGGTGGTCCATCCCCATCTGCACGGCGACGATCCGGCCGAGGTTGTTGCCCTGCTCGCCGCCGGGCAGTCCGCAGCCGAGCATCAGGTCGTCGATGTCCCGGGGGTCCAGCTCGGGGATCTTCGCGAGCGCCGCCTGGACGATCGTGGCGGTGAGGTCGTCGGGGCGCAGGTCCTTGAGGGAGCCCTTGAAGGCGCGGCCGATGGGGGAGCGGGCAGTCGAGACGATGACGGCTTCGGGCATCACGACTCCATGTCGGTAGGGCGGCGCGCCGCGCTCGTGGAGGTGGTCGGGGCGACCGGGCGGCCGTGTGGTCGATTGCGGGCGGCTGCTTGGAAGTTACCCGTACGTACGGTCAGGGTCACTCCTGCCGGGGTGTGACCCTGACCGCAATTTTCTAAGCGCTTGCTTTCCCTGCTCGCCCGGGGTCGGTCTCAGACCGCACGAAGACCGCCACCGGACTCGTCCCAGCCCGTCGGGGTGAGGGGCTCCTCGCACGGCCCGGAAGAGGCCGGGTCGGGCTCGGGGACCCGGCGCCGCCGGCGCCGCTTGAGCAGCGCCCAGGGCCCGCGCGGGCCGGTCGGCAGGGCCGCCGTGACCTCCGTGCCCGCCTGCGACGCGGCCTCGGCCGCCGCGCGGGCCACCGGCAGGAAGCCCTCGCTGCGGAAGACGTCCGGACGCTCCTCCTCGGACGGCCACAGGCCCAGCGCCGCGCACACCGTCGGCAGCACCGCCATCGCCGCCGTCGCGTACCCCTCCGCCGAGGGGTGGTAGTTGTCCGGACCGAACAGCTCCCGCGGGTTCGCCGCGAACTCGGGACCCAGCAGGTCGCCCAGCGACACGGTCCGGCCCCCCTGCTCCACCGCCCCGATCGTCTGCGCCGCCGCAAGCTGGCGCGAGGCCCGCCGGGCCAGCCATCGCAGCGGCTGCTGGACCGGCTCGATCGTGCCGAGGTCCGGGCAGGTGCCCACGACGACCTCCGCGCCCGCCGTGCGCAGCCGCCGCACCGCCGCCGACAGATGGCGCACCGAGCGCGTCGGCGGCATCCGGTGGGTCACGTCGTTCGCACCGACCATGATCACGCAGATGTCCGGCATCCGCTCCGGATCGCCGAGCACCAGCGCCACCTGGCGGTCCAGGTCGTCCGACCGGGCACCGGGCAGCGCCACGTTGCGCATCCGCACCGGGTGTTCCGCCACCGCCGCCAGACCGGACGCCAGCAGCGCGCCCGGCGTCTGCCCGGCCCGGTGCACCCCCTGCCCCGCGGCCGTGGAGTCGCCGAGCATGACCAGGCTCAGCGGCGGCTCGCCGGGAGTGTCGTAGGCGCGGCCGTACAGGCCGTCCGCGACCGGCACGTGGTTGTCCGTGCCGTTGCCCACGTGACGCTTGGCCATCCGCACCTCGGCCAGCAGCAGGCCGACGGACGCGGCACCGACCAGACCGAGTCCGCCGCCGCCGTACGCGGCGCCGGCCGCGATCCGCCGGGCCACTCTCGCCCTCGACATGTTCGTCATGCCAGCCGACACCTCCTCGTAGCCGTACATCCACTCCTTGCCCCGTACGGACCGTTGTCCAATCTCGACGGGGAGTGAACGCCCACCCCCGGCCCGGCCCCCTGGCCTTAGGCTGGCGGCACACCACGACCACATCTTTTGCAGCAACCGGAGACAACGGTGCAATTCCACGACTCGATGATCAGCCTCGTCGGCAACACCCCGCTGGTTCGGCTCAACAACGTCACCAAGGGGATCAAGGCGACCGTCCTGGCGAAGGTCGAGTACTTCAACCCCGGCGGCTCCGTGAAGGACCGCATCGCCCTGCGCATGATCGAGGCGGCCGAGCAGAGCGGGGAGCTCAGGCCCGGTGGCACGATCGTCGAGCCGACCAGTGGGAACACCGGTGTGGGACTGGCCATCGTGGCCCAGCAGAAGGGCTACAAGTGCATCTTCGTGTGCCCTGACAAGGTCTCCACGGACAAGATCAACGTGCTGCGCGCGTACGGCGCCGAAGTGGTCGTGTGCCCGACGGCCGTCGCGCCGGAGCACCCGGACTCCTACTACAACGTCTCCGACCGGCTGGTCCGTGAGACCCCCGGAGCCTGGAAGCCCGACCAGTACTCGAACCCGAACAACCCCCTGTCGCACTACCACTCCACCGGTCCCGAGCTGTGGGAGCAGACCGAGGGCAAGATCACGCACTTCGTGGCGGGCGTCGGCACCGGCGGCACCATCTCCGGCACCGGGCGCTATCTGAAGGAGGCCAGCGACGGCAGGGTCAAGGTCATCGGCGCCGACCCGGAGGGCTCGGTGTACTCCGGCGGCTCCGGGCGGCCCTACCTCGTCGAGGGTGTCGGTGAGGACTTCTGGCCGACCGCCTACGACCAGAGCGTGGCCGACGAGATCGTCGCCGTCTCCGACAAGGACTCCTTCCAGATGACCCGCCGCCTCGCCAAGGAGGAGGGCCTGCTGGTCGGCGGCTCCTGCGGCATGGCCGTCGTCGGGGCGCTGCGGGTGGCCGAGCGGCTCGGCCCGGACGACGTCGTGGTGGTCCTGCTGCCGGACAGCGGGCGCGGATACCTGTCGAAGATCTTCAACGACGAGTGGATGGCCGACTACGGCTTCCTGGAGGACGAGGGCCCGAGCGCCCGCGTCGCCGACGTGCTCAGCGACAAGGAGGGCGGCTCCATCCCGTCCCTGGTCCACATGCACCCGGACGAGACCGTGGGCGAGGCCATCGAGGTGCTGCGCGAGTACGGCGTCTCGCAGATGCCGATCGTGAAGCCGGGCGCCGGCCACCCGGACGTCATGGCGGCCGAGGTGGTCGGCTCGGTGGTCGAGCGGGAGCTGCTGGACGCGCTGTTCACCAAGCGGGCCGCGCTGGAGGACCCGCTGGAGAAGCACATGTCGGCCCCGCTGCCGCAGGTCGGTTCCGGCGAGCCGGTCGCCGACCTGATGTCCGTGCTGGGCTCGGCGGACGCGGCGATCGTGCTGGTGGAGGGCAAGCCGACCGGCGTCGTCAGTCGTCAGGACCTGCTCTCCTTCCTGGCCAAGGGCGGAAAGCACTGACGCCCCGGCGTCGCGGCCGATGTGCCGGCGCGCCGGCGGGGAACACGCGGTGATCCGCGACTGAGAGGCAGTCGCGGAAACGGTACGCGCGTGTCACGTGCACGCAGCACCCGCTTAACACGCGTCCGGCACATTGGTGGGCGTCGGAAGGGGCGGGGACCGCCTCCCGGGCGCCGGGCGCCCGGGGGAGGCCGTCTGCCCCGGCCGGCGCCGTGCGGCGTCGCGGACCTCCGGAGCGGCTCCCGGACCTCCATGGACGCCACGGACGCGACGTCCCGGTCCTGACCCGGCTCGCGTCCCCCGCGGGGACCGCCGTCGTCCCGCCCCCCGTTCCACGGGGGTGCGGCGGTCCCCGCGCATACGCTTCGGCCCCGTGCGGTCATCCGTGGACGGCCGGGGTCGCGGAAGTCGAACGGCCGCGGGTCTCGTCCTCCGGGCGGCCGCTCAGTCCTTCCAGGTGTCGTCCTCCGCGCGGTCGCGGCGGCGGGCGGTGAACAGGCCCGGCGTGGTGCGGGCGGCCTGGACGGCGTTGACGCCCACGATCCCGACCCAGGCGACGATGAGGCCGGGCAGGTGCGCGACGGCCCCGCCGATCGCGGACAGCGGCACCGCCAGTACCAGCGAGACGATGCCGAAGCCGAAGCGCTCGCCCCAGGAGTCGGTGGCCTTCGGCGCGCGGGAGCCCCGCGCCGCCGTCATCTGCTGCTCGGCGAACTGCCGGCGCATCCGGCGCTCGACAGCCCCGTCGATGCGCTGGTCGACCTTCTCCAGAAACGAGTCGACCAGCGCCGACTCGTACTCCTCACCCAGCTCCCTGCGGGCCTGCAGGGAGGCGTCGAGGTCCTTCTTCAGGTCTGTGTCCCGCCCGTCCATTCCCGTCATGCGGACCAGGCTAGGGAGCCGGGCCGCCCACCGCACTGGGGACAGCCCCCCAGTCGGGGCGGGGGCGGGCCACCGTCGGTGTCGCCGGGGCTGCGGCCGGCGACACCGACGGGGCCCGCTCACAGTAAGCGCACGTATTGTCACACTCTGGGCATTCGTGGCCGGGTTTAATCACACTTGGCCTTTCCCTTGCTCTGGCTGTATGGCCTCATGCAGAGTTCTTGGTGTCTGAATAGAAACTGGTCGGGGAGATACCCTCCCGGGGCGTCGACGACATCTGGAGGGGAAGCACGTCATGAGCGTGACCGACAGCCCTGCCGCACGGCTGCAGGCGCTCTTCGAGGGGCACCGGCTCACACCGACCCAGCGGCGCATCGCGCACAGCATGGTGCGCAGGGCCGCCGACGTGCCCTTCCTGTCCAGCGTCGAGCTGGCCGAACTCGCCGGGGTCAGCCAGCCGTCGGTGACCCGCTTCGCGGTCGCCCTGGGCTTCGACGGCTACCCGGCGCTGCGCCGGCACCTGCGCGAGGTCGCGCCCACCGAACCGGTGGCGCAGCCGGCCTCGTACAACGAGTACCAGCAGGCGGTCGAGGCCGAGATCGAGAACCTCAGGCACCTGGCGGAGGCGCTGGCCGATCCCCGGCCGGTGCGCAGGGCGGGACAGGTGCTCGCCGCCTCACGCCCGCTGCCGGTCCTCGGCCTGCGGGCCGCCGCCGCCCAGGCCTACGGCTTCGCGTACTTCGCCGCCAAGGTCCACCCGGACGTACGGCTGCTCGACGAGGGCGGCACGATGATCGAGGACCGCATCGACGGCGCCGTACGGGCGGGCGCCTCGGCGCTGCTGTGCTTCGCGCTGCCGCGCCACCCGCGCGAGGTGGTGGACACCCTCGCCCATGCCAAGGAGGCGGGGCTGACCGTCGTCACGGTCGCGGACTCGGCCTTCGCGCCGGTCGCCAAGCACACCGACCTGCTGCTGCCCGCCGCCGTGGGCACCGGGCTCGCCTTCGACACCGCCTGTGCGCCGATGCTGCTCGGCCGGGTGCTCCTGGAGGCGATGTGCGACGACCTGCCCGACGCGCAGGCGCGCCTGGAGGAGTTCGACGGGAAGGCCGCGGCGCGGGGGCTTTTCGTGGAGTAGCACCTCGTGACGCCCGGGGGCCCGGCTGTTCTCGGAGGTGCTCTCAGACTCGTCTCACCAACGCTCGCTAGCCTGCCCGCCCGAACGAGGGTGCCGGGACGACGAGGAGGCAGGGCATGGCGCGGGCTGGTCGCACAGGTCGGGGAGGTCAGGGCCTGGCCCGGGTGGCCGTCGTGGTGCGGGCCGGAGCCGCGCCGCTGTGGTGGCTCGGGGTGTTCGCGGCGGGGATCGGCGTACTGGTGCCGGGGCTGACCGGGCGCCGGATCGGTGTCCTGGCGGGGGCCGCGCTGTTCCTGGTGACGGCGGCCGTCGTGGCCTGCGCCCGGCGCCGGCGCTACAGGGCCCTGGCCAGGGGCGCCTCCCGGGCGGGACGCCACGACGTGCTCCAGGACCGGGCGGTGAGCGTGCGTGTCTGGCGCCGGGGGCACCGCTGGTGGCTCGCGCCGGCCTTTCTGGCCGCGCTGGGCGGCTCCTTCGTCCTGCCCGCGGCCGGCGGCCTCCTGCTGGCCGGCGCCGGGGTGGGCCTGTGGCTCAAGGCCGGCTGGCTGGGGCGGCTGGAGCGGGCCGAGGACACGCTGCTGTGGGTGCGCGTCGACTGGCTGGGCAAGCGGGGCGGGCGCCCCGCGGGCAGGACGGTGCGGGGCTACCGCGGTACCGGCCTCGCGGCGGGCGACGCGGCCCCGGGCGGAGCACGCCGCCGCACCGCGGCGCTCGGCTAGGGTCTTTCGTTTGGATCAGGCCGCTCCCTGATCCGGCCTGATCCAAACGAGAGGCCCTAGGACAGATGGATCCTGCGGGTCTGACTCCGGCGGGCCGGGGTCAGACCTCCAGCTCCTCCTCGATTCTCCTCAGCTGGTGGCGGGCCATCGCCAGGTTGGCCCGCTTGGCGTCGAGGACGAGGTAGAGGAACAGTCCGTTCCCGCCGCGCCCACTGATCAGACGGATCAGGTGGTACTGGTCGGTCAGCGTGATCAGGATGTCCTCGATCTGCGCCTTGAGGCCGAGGTGTTCCATCGTGCGCATCTTGGCTCGTACGACGTCGGTGTTGCCCGCGGCGGCGACGTTCAGGTCGAAGCTCTTGCTGCCGCCCATCGTGCCCAGCGCCATGCCGCTGGTGTAGTCGACGAGCGCGACGCCTGTCGCTCCCTCGATGGAGGCGAGCGCTTCCTTCAGGCAGGTCTCGGTATTGGCCATGGCCAGGGGTCTCCTTGTTCTGTCAACTTTCGGTGGTGGTGCGCGCGTTGGTGGCAGTGGTGCGCGGCGCGCGGGTGGTTCTGGCCCGTGCGGTGCCGGTCCTGGTGGCCGGTTTCACGGCCTTCGCGGCCGTCGTACCGGGAGCCTTGACCGCCTCGGCGTCGACCAGTTCCCCGATGCGGGCGCCCGCCCGGCGGCCCTCCAGGTGCAGACGGCCGACGTTGACGCGGTCCTGCGCGAGCAGGGTCAGCACCGCGGTGCGGCCCGCCGCGTAGGTCGCGACATAGCCGTGGACGCCCCGCACGAGCAGTTCGCGCAGATCGCCCTGGCCGGTCACGTCCGCCATGCGCACGGCGACGCCGAGCGCGGTAGCGGTGAGCGCGGCCACGCTCTCCGGCTCCACGCCGGGGGTGTCGTGGGCCAGTACAAGGCCGTCGACACTGGCGGCGAGGGCGCCGGTGAGCTGGGGTACCCGGGCTCTGAGCCGACGCAGCTCGTCCAGGATCTCGGGCTCGGCTGCCATCCGGTGTCTCCTCTCAAAGGGCCTCCAGCGCATCCCTGAGCCTCTTCAGCAGCGTGATGTGGGGGTCGGTGGTGTACGCCAGCCGGTCGGCGAGCGTCGTGGTCTGCCCGGCGCCGTCCGGTACGGGCTCGTCCTTGGGCGCGACGGCCGGCGCGACGAGCCCGGCGGCCGCGAGACGCCGTACGTCCACCAGGGTGTGGAAGGCCTGCCGGCCCAGTTCCCTGGCCAGGTCCGTGGCCGTGCGGGTGCCGTCGATCCGCTCCAGAAGCGTCTGCTGGCGGGGCGTCAGTTCCGGTGCCGCGGTGCTGTGCGTCCGCACCAGCGGGGTGCTGTCCGGCGCGGCGTCGGGCCAGACGCGGTGCAGCAGCTCACGGCGGCGCAGGATCTCGCGCTCCAGGGCGGCCAACGGGACCGGCAGGACGGGACCGAGCGGGTGGGCGATCCCGTAGCGGAACCGGCCCGGGGTGCTGCTCGGGGCGAGCGCGAAGTAGGCGGCGTCGTGGAGCGCGCCCAGATGGCACAGCTCCAGGGCGCCCTCGGTCAGATGGCCGCCGGCCAGCAGCCGGTGCGCGGCGCCGTGCCGGTCGTCGGCCCCGGCGACCGCGTCCCGCCACGCCTCGGCCGTCAGCGTGCCGTGGGCGGTGAGCAGCAGGTCGAGGCCGGGGCTCAGAGGGCTCTCGGCGTGCGTCACCCGGCCCTCGTCGAGGTAGAGCGTGCCGTGCTCGCGGACCAGGACGCCGGTGGCGTGCTCCGCGGCGAGCCGGGTCAGCATCGGCGAGAGGCCGCCCCAGGCCCGGTCTTCGTCGGCCGGCTTGCTGCGCACCGGCAGCTGGGGCGGGGGCGGGATGTCGACCACGGTCATCCCAGCACCAGCCGCTCGGCCATCTCGCCCAGGCGTATGCGGGCCAGGGCGAGGTTGCCGTCGGCGCGGGTCAGCCACAGGTGCAGGAACACGCTGCTGTCGAAGGACGTGTCCACGAACCGCAGCAGGTGGTAGCTGTCGCGGTTGCTGACGATCAGGTCCTCCACCGGGGGACGCTCGCCGGTTGGGTCCTCGGCGGCGGCGAAGGCGCCGTGCTCGGCGGCCAGCCGGGCCAGTTCGGCGGCCTCCGCCGCGGTGGTCTCGTGGTCGCCGCCCGGGGACTCCCCGACGGTGCCCAGGGCAAGTCCGCTCGTCCAGTCGACCAGCGCGGCGCCTCTGGCACCGGGCAGCCGCATGGCTTCCAGTAGGCACTCGTCGATTCCGGGCACCGTTGTTCCTCTCCCACCGGGGGTTCGGCTGAGTGATGCCGAGGCTACGCACGGTGCACGCCGGTGGTGAGGGTTACGGGCATTTTCCGGTGGAACATGCGACCGAGCGGCTAATGTGGGTCGACTGAACCGGATTTCGGGCGGGTCGCGCCGCATCCACGGTGCGTCTCAAGGCCTTTGACGTGCCTCGGCGTCCTGGACGCACACGCGCTCGGCGCCCTGGACGCGTCTCATCGTCCAGGACGTGCCGCGAGGCCTTCGGCGTTCCTCAAGCGCGCTCGGGTGTGCCCAAGGTGGTGAGCGCCGACGCGTGCGCCCCTCCGGACTCCGCCACGATCTCCTCGACCGGCTGCGGCTCGCGCACGAGGGCGAAGGCGACGCCTCCGGAACCGTCTGGGGCATAGCCGTGGACCCCGGGCCGGGGCAGGGAGTTGTAGGCGTAGTGGTGGGCGAAGCAGTACGCCCCGGTGTCCAGCGCCGCCACATGGTCGCCCGGTTCGAGCAGGGCGAGCGCGCGGGCCTCGGCGAGCAGGTCGCCCGCGAAGCAGGCGGGCCCGGCCACGTCCTGCACCACCTCGGGTCCCGGCTTGGGCCGCCCCTTCGCGTCGTACGCGGCCAGGCGCAGCGGCCAGGCCTCCGGCACGTAGACGGTGCGCGTCGCGACCTGCACGCCCGCGTGGGTCACGGCGACCGGCCGCCCCCCGGCGCTCTTGGTGTACTCCACCCGCGCCACCGTCGTGCCCTGCTTGGCCAGCAGCGACCGCCCGAACTCGGTCACCAGTCCGTACCGCCCCTCGCACAGCCCCGGCACCACCTCGCGCAGCAGCCGCGCATAGTGCGCGTACGTCGGCGCGGTCGCCTCGGAGCCGAAGTTCACCGGCAGCCCGCCGCCGATGTCGAGGGTGTCGATCTGCCGCCGTCCCGCGCGCGCGTTGATCTCCTCGGCGAGCTCGAACGTCCGCGCCACGCCCTGCGCCATCAGGGAGAGCGGGATGCCCTGGGACCCGGTGTGGGCGTGCAGCCGGGTCAGCCACGGACGGTCGAGATACGCCCGCACCACCCACTCGCGGGCGCCCTCGTCGCGCAGCGCCACCCCGAACTTGGAGGTCGCCTTGGCCGTCGACAGCGCCTCGATGGCGCCCCCGCCGACCTGCGGGTTCACCCGTATCCCGAGTGGTGAGCGAGGGGTGGCGGAGCCCACGAGGGCGTCGATGCGGGCCAGCTCCTGGGGGTTGTCCGCGTTGACGGCGATGCCCAGTTCCAGCGCCTCGCGCAGCTCGGCCGGCGTCTTCGCGGGGGAGTCCAGGACGGTACGGGTGGGCGGCACCCCGGCCGCCCGCGCCAGCGCCAGTTCCCCCGGGCTCGCCACCTCGGCGCCGACACCCTCCTCGTGCAGCAGCCGCAGGACGGGCACGAGCGGGGTCGCCTTGACCGCGAAGGCGTGCAGCACCGGGGTTCCCGGCGCCAGCACCGCCTCGAACGCTGCCCGGAGCGCCGCCGCGGACTCCCGGATGCCGGTGACGTCGAGCAGGCCCACGACGGGGGAGCCGGGGCCGAGCAGCCCCCGCGCCACCGCGGCCCGCACCGCCTGGTCCCGCCGCACGGCCCGCTCGCGGTCCGCCTCGGCGAGGCTCCGGTCCATGCCCTCGCTGACGCCCTCGTCGATGTCGTCGTCGATGTTCCCGGCCATGCCGCGCCCCCGGTCCCGTCGGTGTGCCTCCAGGTCCCGCCTTCCTGACCTGGAGCCGGCCAAACATCCGCCCACGCCGCGCGCCGCCCGGCGCGCACGTATTGACTAGTTCTATTCATCACGCCAGGATGTGAATAGACGCAGTAATAACCCCGGGAGCACCCACCAGGAGGCAGACCATGTCAGGACCCCGCCCGCCCGTCTCCCGCCGCCACCCTCAAACGAGGCCCTACGGGCCGCCCCCTGGTGGAGTACGAGCGCCGCGCGGTACGGAACTGAGCGCCCTGGGATGGCAGCAGGAAGCCGCCCTGCGGATGCTCCAGAACAACCTCGACCCCGAGGTCGCCGAGCACCCCGACAAGCTCGTCGTCTACGGCGGCACCGGCAAGGCCGCCCGCGACTGGCGCTCCTTCGACGCCATGGTCCGCACGCTGCGGACCCTCAAGGCCGACGAGACCATGCTCGTCCAGTCCGGCCGCCCGGTCGGCGTCATGCAGACTCACGAGTGGGCCCCGCGCGTGCTGCTGGCCAACTCCAACCTCGTCGGCGACTGGGCCAACTGGGAGGAGTTCCGCCGCCTGGAGAACCTCGGCCTGACGATGTACGGCCAGATGACCGCCGGGTCCTGGATCTACATCGGCACCCAGGGCATCCTCCAGGGCACCTACGAGACCTTCGCCGCCGTCGCCGCGAAGAAGTTCGGCGGCACGCTCGCCGGGACGATCACCCTGACCGCCGGCCTCGGCGGCATGGGCGGCGCCCAGCCCCTCGCCGTCACCATGAACGACGGCGTGGCCATCTGCGTCGACTGCGACCCGCGCGCCATCGAGCGGCGCATCGAGCACCGCTACCTCGACGTGAAGGCCGACTCCCTGGAGCAGGCCCTCCGCCTGGCCGTGGAGGCGCGCGACCAGCGCAAGCCCCTGTCCATCGGCGTGCTCGGCAACGCCGCCGAACTCGTCCCGCGGCTCCTCGCGATGGGCGCGCCCATCGACATCGTCACCGACCAGACCTCCGCGCACGACCCGCTGGCCTACCTGCCGCTGGGCACCGACTTCGACGACATGGCCGACGCCGCCGCCAAGGACCCGGCCGGCTTCACCACCCGGGCCCGTGAGTCCATGGCCCGGCACGTCGAGGCCATGGTCGGCTTCATGGACGCAGGCGCCGAGGTCTTCGACTACGGCAACTCGATCCGCGGCGAGGCACAACTCGCCGGGTACGAGCGGGCGTTCGCCTTCCCCGGCTTCGTCCCCGCCTACATCCGGCCGCTGTTCTGCGAGGGCAAGGGCCCGTTCCGCTGGGCCGCGCTGTCCGGTGAGGCGTCCGACATCGCCAAGACCGACAAGGCGATCCTGGAGCTGTTCCCCGAGAACGAGTCCCTGGCGCGCTGGATCAAGCTGGCCGGCGAGCGCGTCCACTTCCAGGGCCTGCCCGCCCGCATCTGCTGGCTCGGCTACGGCGAGCGCGACAAGGCGGGCGAGCGGTTCAACGACATGGTCGCGAGCGGTGAGCTCCAGGCGCCGGTCGTGATCGGCCGCGACCACCTCGACTGCGGCTCCGTCGCCTCCCCGTACCGGGAGACCGAGGCCATGCTCGACGGCTCCGACGCGATCGCCGACTGGCCCCTGCTGAACGCGATGGTGAACGTGGCCTCGGGCGCGTCCTGGGTGTCGATCCACCACGGCGGCGGCGTCGGCATGGGACGGTCCATCCACGCCGGACAGGTGACGGTCGCCGACGGCACCGCGCTCGCCGGGGAGAAGATCCGCCGGGTGCTCACCAACGACCCCGGCATGGGCGTGATCCGGCACGTGGACGCCGGGTACGACATCGCGGAGTCGGTGGCCGGCGAACGCGGGGTGCGCGTGCCCATGCGCGAGGGCGAGGAGGCGTGACGCGGCATCCCGCCGACCCGGGCGAGGCCCGTCCGGCCGCGGCGCGGACCCCGGCGCCCGCCGTGGGCGACTCCTTCCACACGATGTGGCGGGAACTGCTCCCGATCGGGCGCCACCCCGGGTCCGGCGGTTACCGGCGCTTCGCCTGGACCGCGGCCGACGCCGAGTGCCGGGCCTGGTTCCGGCAGCAGGCCGAGGACCGCGGCCTGGACTACGAGGTCGACCGCAACGGCAACCAGTGGGCCTGGCTCGGCGACCCCGAGGCCGGGGACGCCGTGGTCACCGGGTCGCACCTCGACTCCGTGCCCGACGGCGGGGCCTTCGACGGGCCGCTGGGCGTCGTGTCCTCCTTCGCCGCCCTCGACGAACTGCGCGACAGGAACGCGCGGTTCGCCAAGCCGCTCGCCCTCGTCAACTTCGGTGACGAGGAGGGCGCCCGGTTCGGGCTGGCCTGCACCGGCTCGCGGCTGACCGCCGGGCACCTCACCGTCGAGCAGGCGCACCGGCTCACCGACGCCGACGGGGTCACCCTGCCCAGGGCCATGGAGGCCGCCGGGTACGACCCCCACGCCATCGGCCCCGACCCGGAGCGGCTCGCGCGCATCGGCGCCTTCGTCGAACTGCACGTCGAGCAGGGCCGCGCCCTCGACCTGACCGGCGACGCCGTCGGTGTGGCCAGTGCCATCTGGCCGCACGGGCGGTGGCGGTTCGACTTCCGGGGCGAGGCCAACCACGCGGGCACCACCCGGCTCGTCGACCGGCGCGACCCGATGCTGCCGTACGCGGAGACCGTGCTCGCGGCCCGGCGCGAGGCCGCGCTCGCGGGCGCCGTCGCCACCTTCGGCAAGATCGCCGTCGAGCCGAACGGCGTCAACGCGATCCCGTCCCTGGTGCGCGGCTGGCTCGACTCCCGCGCCGCCGACCAGACGACCCTGGACACCGTGGTCACCGGCGTCGAGAAGGCGGCCCGCGAGTACGCCGCCGCTCACGGCGTCGACCTGGACGTGGTCCGCGAGTCCTTCACCCCCGTCGTCGAGTTCGACCACGCGCTGCGTGACGAACTCGCCCGCATCCTGGGCGCCGGCACCGAGCTGAAGGTGCCGGTGCTCGGCACGGGCGCCGGACACGATGCCGGAATCCTGTCCGGGACCGTCCCGACCGCCATGCTGTTCGTGCGCAACCCCACCGGTGTCTCGCACTCCCCGGCCGAATCCGCGGCCGAGGACGACTGCGTGGCCGGGGTGCGCGCACTCGCCGACGTACTGGAAGGGCTGGCCTGCACGTGACCCCCACCGAGCAGACGCGGACGTACTGGCTGGAGCAGGCCTGGCTCGGCAGCTACGTCGAGCCGGGCGTGGCGCTCGACGTGCGCGGCGGCCGCGTCGCGGCCGTCCGCACGGGCGTGCCCGTCCCGCCGCCGGGCGCCGAGGTGCTGCGGGGCCTCACGGTCCCGGGACTCGCCAACGCGCACAGCCACGCCTTCCACCGGGCCCTGCGCGGCACCGTCCAGGTCGGCTCGGGGACCTTCTGGACCTGGCGCGAGGTCATGTACTCCACCGCCGACCGGCTCACTCCCGAGACGTACCACGCGCTGGCCCGCGCGGTGTACGCCGAGATGGCGCTGGCCGGCATCACGGCCGTCGGCGAGTTCCACTACGTCCACCACGCGCCGGGAGGCACCCGGTACGCCGACCCGAACGCGATGGGCGAGGCCCTGATCGCGGCCGCCGCCGAGGCCGGGATCCGCATCACCCTCCTCGACACCTGTTACCTGTCCTCCGGGTTCGGGCAGTCGCCCGACAGCCACCAGCTCCGCTTCTCCGACGGGACGGCCGAGGCCTGGGCCGAACGCTGTTCAGTTCTCAAGGAACACGATCACGCGCGGATCGGTGCCGCCGTGCACTCCGTACGGGCCGTGCCGGCGCGGGAGCTGGAGACGGTGGCGCGGTGGGCCGAGGAGCGGCGGGCCCCGCTCCATGTGCACCTGTCGGAGCAGACCGCCGAGAACGACGCCTGCCGGGCCGCCCACGGGTGCACCCCGGCCCGGCTGCTGGCCGACCACGGCGTCCTCGGCCCGCGCACGACCGGCGTGCACAGCACCCACCTGACCGACGAGGACATCGCCCTGCTCGGCGGATCCCGCACCGGCACCTGCATGTGCCCGACCACCGAGCGGGACCTGGCCGACGGCATCGGACCCGCCGTCGCCCTCCAGCGCGCCGGCTCCCCGCTCTCCCTGGGCTCCGACAGCCACGCCGTCATCGACCTGCTCGAAGAGGCCCGCGCGATAGAGCTGAACGAGCGGCTGCGCACCCGCACCCGCGGCCACTGGACGGCCGCGTCCCTGCTGCGGGCCGCCACCGCCGACGGGCACGCCGCCCTCGGCTGGTCCGACGCGGGCAGCCTCACCCCCGGCGCCCTCGCCGACTTCACGACGCTCGCGCTGGACTCGGTCAGGACAGCGGGGACGCTGCCCAGGCTCGGCGCCGAGACAGCCGTATTCGCGGCGACCGCCGCCGACGTACGCCATACGGTCGTGGCCGGCCGGCACGTCGTGCGGGACGGCTCCCACACCCTCGTACCGGATGTGCCGTCGGCGCTGGCAGGCGCCGTCGAGGCACTGCGCGGCTGAATCCCCCCGTCACCCCTGAGGACACCATGAGCAGCACCGTCATCACCAACATCGCCACGCTGGTCACCAACGACCCCTCCCTCGGTGACGGATCCCCCCTCGGACTGGTCCGGGACGCGGCCGTCGTCATCGACGGAGACCACGTCGCGTGGACCGGTGAATCCAGCAAAGCACCCGCCACTGACAACCGGGTCGACGCCGGCGGCCGGGCGGTGATCCCCGGCTTCGTCGACTCCCACTCCCACCTGGTCTTCGCGGGCGACCGCACCGAGGAGTTCAACGCCCGTATGTCCGGCCGGGCCTACAGCGCAGGCGGCATCCGCACCACGGTCGCCGCCACCCGCGCCGCCACCGACGCCGAGCTGGAGGCCAACCTCACCCGCTACCTCGCCGAGGCCCTGCGCCAGGGCACGACCACGTTCGAGACCAAGTCCGGCTACGGCCTCACCGTCGCCGACGAGGCCCGCGCCCTGCGCATCGCCGCCGCGCACACCGACGAGGTCACCTACCTCGGCGCCCACATCGTCCCCCCGGACCACGCCGGGGACCCGGCGGCGTACGTCGCCCTGGTCACCGGGGAGATGCTGGACGCCTGCGCCCCGCACGCCCGCTGGATCGACGTCTTCTGCGAGAAGGGCGCCTTCGACGGCGACCAGGCCCGGGAGATCCTCACCGCGGGCATGGCCAAGGGCCTGCTTCCGCGCGTCCACGCCAACCAGCTCAGCCACGGCCCCGGCGTCCAGCTCGCCGTCGAGCTCGACGCGGCCAGCGCCGACCACTGCACGCATCTGACCGACGCGGACGTGGACGCGCTGGCGAACGGGAACACGGTCGCCACGCTCCTGCCCGGCGCCGAGTTCTCCACCCGCGCCCAGTGGCCCGACGCCCGCCGCCTCCTCGACGCGGGTGTCACGGTCGCCCTGTCCACCGACTGCAACCCGGGCTCGTCCTTCACGTCCTCGGTGCCCTTCTGCATCGCGCTCGCCGTACGCGACATGGGCATGACCCCGGACGAGGCGGTATGGGCGGCGACGGCGGGCGGTGCGAGGGCCCTGCGCCGCGACGACGTCGGCCGTCTGTCCCCGGGTGCCCGCGCCGACCTCGCCGTCCTGGACGCGCCCAGCCATGTGCACCTGGCCTACCGGCCGGGCGTCCCGCTGGTCACCGAGGTCTGGCGGCGCGGCGTGCGGGGGGCCTGAACAAGGACCGCGCAGGGCGGCGGTGAAGCGCCGGCCGCGGCCGGCGGGGCCGGCGGCCGGCGCTTCACCGCCGCCCCGTCACCCGGTCACTCGTCGAGTGTCAGGCCCTTGCGCAGTTGGCCGAGTGTGCGGGACAGCAGCCGGGAGACGTGCATCTGCGAGATGCCCAGTTCGTCGCCGATCTCCGACTGGGTCATGTTGGCGACGAACCGCAGGGACAGGATCTTCCGGTCCCGGGAGGGCAGTTGCGCGATCAGCGGCTTCAGCGCCTCCACGAACTCGATGCCTTCGAGACCGTGGTCCTCGTAGCCGATGCGGTCCGCGAGGGCGCCCTCGGAGTCGTCCTCCTCGGGCTGGGCGTCCAGCGACGAGGCGGTGTAGGCGTTGGAGGCGGCCATGCCCTCCACCACCTCGTCGTTGGACAGACCGAGGTGCTCGGCGAGTTCGGCGACCGTGGGGGCGCGGTCGAGCCGCTGGGCCAGTTCGTCACCGGCCTTGGCGAGGTCAAGCCGCAGTTCCTGGAGCCGGCGCGGGACGCGCACGGACCAGGAGGTGTCGCGGAAGAAGCGCTTGATCTCACCGATGATGGTGGGCATCGCGAACGTGGGGAACTCCACGCCCCGGGACAGCTCGAACCGGTCGATCGCCTTGATCAGGCCGATGGTGCCGACCTGGATGATGTCCTCCATCGGCTCGCTGCGGGAGCGGAAGCGGGAGGCGGCGAACTTGACGAGCGCGAGGTTGAGCTCGACGAGCGTGTTGCGGACGTACGAGTAGGCGTGAGTGCCTTCCTCGAGGGACTCCAGCCGCTCGAAGAGGGTCTTGGACAGGGCCCGGGCGTCGTCGGGGGCCACTTCGTCGTACGGGGGGATGTCCGGAAGTCCGGCCAGCGCGTCGGCCTGAGCGGCCCGCTCGGCGCGTACGTCGGGAAACTCGATGGGATCCAGGTGCTCCGTGGGGGATGCCGACGTCGCCATCCGGGTATGCGAGGCGTCGAGCCGGGGTGACATGATGTCCTCCATCGTTCTCGGCATATGGCTGCCGAAGCCAATTCGTGCACTGCGGTGTGCGGCGCCTCCAAAGCCGGCCGTGTCGGGTGCGGGTCTCTACTAGCCCTACCCGCTTTACCAACACCACCGCAAGTTCCTTGTGTGGGCCTATGTCCGGTTGTGTGTGGTTGTTCGGGTGTCGGAGCGGTAAGGGAAGGCGTAGTGTTCGAGGGCGTCAGTCAGCAGCCAAGACCCCGGGAGAGAGAGACGGCATGGACCGCGGGACGGTCGGCAGCGCACAGTCGGGCCGGCTTCTGGTGGAGGTGCGGCAAGAGGGCTCCAGCGCCGTCGTGACGCCGGCGGGTGAGCTCGATCACCACACGGCCGACCTGTTGCGTGAGCCGCTCGAGGAGTGTCTCGACAAGGGGCGCTCGCGCCTGGTGGTGGACTGTTCACGTCTGGAGTTCTGTGACTCCACGGGGTTGAACGTCCTGCTGGGCGCGCGACTGAAGGCGGAGGCGGCCGGAGGGGGTGTGCATCTGGCCGGGATGCTGCCGGTGGTGGCCCGCGTGTTCGAGATCACAGGGGCGGACGCGGTCTTCACCGTGCACGACTCCCTGGAGGACGCGCTGGCCGACGAGGCCGGCTGAGCCGGCCCCGGGACTCTCGACGTGCCCCTTTCGTGTTCCGCGCCCGGCGTACGCCGGGCGCCCGCACGGCGGGCCGAAAACGGGGGTGTTCCCCCCGATCGGTCGGGCAGGAGACAACCTGAGTGGATCGGCGGCCCTCGCGAGCCGGCTACCGGCATTCGGCGAATGAACGGACGTACCGGCGTGTACGTGTGAAGTGACTGGTGACTTTTGAATCGTGAACTGGTGAATCGGTGAGGTGAAGCGCTGATGAGCACCACCCGGCCTTACTCGCCGGGCGACCGCCGCCCGGAGCCCAGCGGCGCTTCCGGGGCGTCCGAGGGGGACGCGCCGGCGGGCGCGGTACCCCCAGGGGGTGCGACCGCCGTGCCGGCGGCCCCGTCCGGAAGTCGCCAGATCCGCAGGCTGAGCTTCGACGGCGAGAGCGGCGTCGTGCCGCTCGCCCGCGACTTCACCCGCCAGGCGCTGTACGCGTGGGGCTGGCTGCCCGCCGCGACCGCCGACCAGCGGGCCGCCGCCGAGGACGTACTCCTCGTGGTCTCCGAACTGGTCACCAACGCCTGCCTGCACGCCGAGGGACCCGACCAGCTGGAGATCACCTGCGACAACAAGGTGATCCGCGTCGAGGTCTCCGACCGCGGCACCGGACAGCCCTCCCCGCGGACCCCGCACCGCGCCGGACGCCCCGGCGGCCACGGCATGTTCATCGTCCAGCGGCTGTGCCTGGACTGGGGCGTCGTCCGCGCCCCCGGCGTCACCGGCAAGAGAGTGTGGGCCGAGCTGGGCGCACCCGCCTGAAAGACCGGCAACGCGGAAGGGCCGCCCCTCACGGGGGCGGCCCTTCCGCGTTGCTGCGGGGGGACGTCAGTGGACGTCGCCCATCAGGGACTTCACCTTCCGGCGGTACATGTACACCGCGACACCGGCGAGGGCGGCGAGGACCGCCTCCAGGGCCACCGCTCCCGTCCCGCTGAGGTCGACCCCGGCCACGGCCGGGTTGGACAGCAGGCTGGTGATGGAGTCGCCCGCGGTGACCGCGAGGAACCACACGCCCATCATCTGGCTGGCGTACTTGGCCGGCGCCATCTTGGTCGTCACGGACAGGCCGACCGGGGAGAGGCACAGCTCGCCGACGGTCTGGATCAGATAGATGCCGACCAGCCACATCGGGCTGACCATGGTGTCGCCGCCGGCCATGCCCAGCGGCAGCAGGAAGAAGAAGAACGACACGCCGATGAAGAACAGGGCGGCCGCGAACTTCGCGACGGTGCTCGGCTCCTTGCCCTTGCGGCTCAGCCACAGCCAGAACCAGGCGAAGACCGGGGCCAGCGCCATGATGAACACCGGGTTCAGCGACTGGTACCAGGAGGACGGGAAGCCGAAGCCGAGCAGCGAGGAGGAGGTCTTGGTCTCACCGAACGCCTGGACCGTGGAGCCGCCCTGGTCGTAGATCATCCAGAAGACGGCGGCCGCGACGAAGAACCAGATGTAGCCGGTCATCCTGGACTGCTCGGCGGTCGACAGCTCCTTGTCGCGCTTGATGCGCAGCAGGACGCCGGCCGGGATGACCAGACCGATGACGGTGAGCGGGATCATCGCCCAGTTCAGGGTGAAGTGGCCGGTGAAGCCGACGATGCCGTAGAAGACGGCGGCGACGGCCAGCCAGGTCAGGCCCTTGCGCAGCCAGGAGGCACGCTCGGCGGCGGCCAGCGGCTTCGGCACGACGCTGCTCTGCGGGCTCAGGTTCCGGGTGCCGATGAGGAAGGCCGCGAGGCCGATCGCCATGCCCACGGCGGCGAGGCCGAAGCCCAGGTGCCAGCTGACCTGCTGACCGACGGTGCCGATGATCAGCGGCGCGAAGAAGGCACCCATGTTGATGCCCATGTAGAAGATCGTGAAGCCACCGTCGCGGCGCGGGTCGTCCGGGCCGTTGTAGAGGTGGCCGACCATGGTGGAGATGTTGGCCTTCAGCAGGCCGGAGCCGAGCGCGACCAGCGCGAGACCGGCGAAGAAGGGCGCCTGGCCACCGGGCAGCGCCAGGACCGCGTGGCCCGCCATGATCGTGATCGCGGCGATCGCCACCGTCTTGCGGGGACCCCAGACGCGGTCGCCCAGCCACCCGCCGGGCATGGCGAGCAGGTACACCATCGACAGATAGACGGAGTAGATGGCGGTGGTGGTGGCCAGATCCATGCCGAGCCCACCGCTCATGCTCCCCTTTTTGGCGTCGGGGCCGCCGGAGAGCAGGTACACGACGAGAAGGGCACGCATGCCGTAGAAGCTGAAGCGCTCCCACATCTCGGTCATGAAGAGGGTGGCCAGGCCGCGGGGGTGGCCGAAGAAGGTCTTCTCGGAACCGGGGGTGCCCCGATGGACCGAGTCCTTCGTCAGGCTGGACGCCATGGTCGTTCCTTGCTGGTCGGGACGCGCCGCCCTCGGCGGTTGTGCGCCCGGTGGGGGTGGCCGGCACCGGCAGGCCCGAGGTCCACCCCACGCCCAGGGGGAGTCCGCTCCGGAACGCGAAGCGGGGGACGACGGCCACCGGGATCCACACCTCTGCCCGCGTCGACGCGCGTACGAGGCCCGGCCCTAGGTCGTTCTTACCGGGCCGGCCCGGGCCGGCCCGCTCACAGAAGAGACCTTCAGCGTCAATACGATCGCCAAAGGTCCCCTGTGTGCATCAGACGTTCAATCCACCATACGGCAGGACACTGCCGGATATGGAAGGACTTGAGAGATGAATCACAGGCTACAGGGGAACCCTGCCCTGCTTTCGAAGGTCTATTACCGAGGCCTCAAACGATCACATCCGGGCCGGCCGGTCAGGGGCGCGGGCCGCCGAGGCGGCCTCCGGCCGGCCGCAAGGTAAGAACCGCGCGTGTCGATCACACCGCAGGACCGCCCCAGCGGGCGGCGTCGGCGGACTACCATCGGTCCATGACCCGTGTACTGCTCGCCGAGGACGACGCGTCCATCTCGGAGCCGCTGGCTCGCGCACTGCGCAGGGAAGGTTACGAGGTCGAGGTGCGTGAGGACGGACCCGCCGCGCTCGACGCCGGAATGCAGGGCGGTGTCGACCTGGTCGTGCTGGACCTCGGACTGCCCGGCATGGACGGCCTGGAGGTCGCCCGCCGGCTGCGCTCCGACGGCCACACGGTGCCCATCCTGATCCTGACCGCGCGCGCCGACGAGGTGGACACCGTCGTCGGCCTCGACGCGGGCGCGGACGACTACGTCACCAAGCCCTTCCGGCTCGCCGAACTGCTCGCCCGCGTCCGGGCCCTGCTGCGGCGCGGCGCCGCCGAGCCGCAGCAGCCGCCCGCCACCCACGGCGTGCGCATCGACGTCGAGTCCCACCGCGCGTGGATGGGCGACGAGGAGCTCCAGCTCACCGCCAAGGAGTTCGACCTGCTCCGGGTGCTCGTGCGGGACGCCGGCCGGGTCGTCACCCGCGACCAGCTGATGCGCGAGGTCTGGGACACCACCTGGTGGTCGTCCACCAAGACCCTCGACATGCACATCTCGTGGCTCCGCAAGAAGCTCGGCGACGACGCGGCGAACCCCCGGTACATCGCGACCGTGCGCGGCGTGGGCTTCCGCTTCGAGAAGAGCTGAGCCGGCCGCCCCGCGCTTTCGTCAGGTAGGAGTACATGCGCCGCCGACTGATCCAGTCCACGCTTGCCGTGGTCCTGGTCGTGATCGCCGTCTTCGGTCTCTCCCTGGTGATCGTGGAGACCCGCACCATCAGCAGCAGCGCCCAGGAGCGCGTCGACTCCGAGGCGCTGCGGCTGGCCAGCATCGTCGACAGCAGGCTGCTCGGCGAGGCGACGGTCAACGCGGCGATCCTGCGCCACCAAATGGCCGACGGCCAGTACGCCGTCATCGGCATCCCGGGACAACGGCCCATCCAGGTTGGCGACAAGCCGTCCGGCGACGTGATCCACTCCACGGCCACGGGGGAGCAGGGCGAGACCGTCCGGGTGGAGGAGCCGCGCTCCTCGGTGACCCGCGAGGTCGGCCGTACGCTGCTGATCATCGGCCTGGTGGCGCTGCTCGCGGTGGTCGCCGCGGTGCTGCTCGCGGTCCGCCAGGCCAACCGGCTCGCCTCCCCGCTGACCGACCTGGCCGAGACCGCCGAGCGCCTCGGATCCGGCGATCCGCGCCCCCGCCACAAGCGCTACGGCGTCCCTGAGCTGGACCGGGTCGCGGACGTGCTCGACGGATCGGCCGAGCGCATCGCCCGGATGCTGACCGCCGAGCGCCGGCTCGCCGCCGACGCCTCCCACCAGTTGCGTACGCCGCTGACCGCGCTGTCCATGCGCCTGGAGGAGATCACACTCACCGACGATCCGGACACGGTGAAGGAGGAGGCGAACGTCGCCCTCGCCCAGGTCGAGCGGCTGACCGACGTGGTGGACCGCCTGCTGACCAACTCCCGCGACCCGCGTACCGGCTCCGCCGTCTCCTTCGACCTCGACGAGGTCATCCAGCAGCAGATCGCCGAGTGGCGTCCCGCCTACCGCAGTGCCGGCCGGGCGATCGTCAGCTCCGGCAAGCGGCACCTCCGGGCCGTGGGCACGCCGGGTGCCGTCGCGCAGGTGCTGGCCGCGCTGATCGAGAACTCCCTCATGCACGGCGGCGGCACGGTGGCGCTGCGCACCCGCGTGACCGGCAACCAGGCCGTGGTGGAGGTCACCGACGAGGGCTCCGGCGTCCCCGCCGACCTCGGCGCCCGGATCTTCGAGCGCACCATCAGCGGCCGCAACTCCACGGGCATCGGACTCGCCGTCGCCCGCGACCTCGCCGAGGCCGACGGCGGCCGCCTGGAACTGCTCCAGGCCCAGCCGCCCGTCTTCGGCCTGTTCCTGTCCCGCACCCCGCCGCTCAAGAAGGAGCCGGAGGACCACCCGACGGTGCGCTGACCACCCGACGGTGCGCTGACCGCCAGGGCCGGGGAACCTAGCGGAAGGCCCGGGTCCGAGGCGTCTTCGACTCGGTCTGGAGGAAGGACTCCGCGCCCGCCACGGTCTGCCGGGCCGGCAGGGTGCGGAAGACCCAGGTGCGGTACGACCAGAAGCGGAACAGGGTCGCGATGCCGATGCCGAGGAACTTGAAGACGTTGCTCTGCAGCGGGCTGTCCCAGCCGAAGCCGTACGTCGCCAGGTACAGCACGCCGTTCTCGATCACCAGGCCCACCACGCTGAACAGCAGGAACAGCGTCAGTTCCCTGGTGCGCCCGGTCTTCTCGCGGTCCCGGTACGTGAAGTAGCGGAAGCCGATGTAGTTGAAGACGATCGCGACGACGGTCGCGATGACGCTGGCCCGCACCACCTGGAGTCCGGTCGTGTGCCGCACCAGGTTGAACACGAGCAGGTTGACCAGCAGCCCCGCCCCGCCCACCGCGCCGAACTTGACGACCTCGCGCCAGAGCTGGTCCACGTGCCTGCGCAGCGCGCCGCGGGGCGCGGGGGGCGCCGGTCGGAGCCCCGAGGAACCACGTTCCATGGTCGTGCAGGCCCCCGTCTCGGTCGGTTCGGTCAACCCGGCCATGCTAACCAGCGCCGCACGCCCGCGCCCGTGCACAAGGCATCAGCTGGGGAACGGGTCGGAAAGAGTCCGGGAAAAGGCGGGAAAGAGCCGCCGAAGTGACTGGTAAGAACGCCGACGGGGGTGACGTCGGGTACGTCAGTGCGGGGGGTGAGAGCCCCGCGAGGCGCCGGTAAGGCCCCGGCGGGCGCGGAAGCGGTGCGCGGCGCGGCGGCCGATACCCTAGGAGCGTGACGTTCCCGGTAGTCGGCATGGTCGGCGGTGGCCAGCTCGCTCGTATGACACACGAGGCGGGCATCCCGCTGGGCATCAGGTTCAAGCTCCTCAGTGACACTCCCCAGGACTCCGCGGCGCAGGTGGTGAGCGATGTCGTCATCGGCGACTACCGCGACCTGGACACGCTGCGCGCGTTCGCGCGGGGCTGCGACGTGATCACCTTCGATCACGAGCACGTCCCCACCGAGCACCTGCGGGCCCTGGAGGCGGACGGCATCCCCGTGCGCCCCGGCCCCGACGCGCTCGTGCACGCCCAGGACAAGGGCGTGATGCGCGCGAAGCTCGACGCGATCGGTGTGCCCTGCCCGCGGCACCGCATCGTGAGCGACCCGCGGGACGTGGCCGCGTTCGCGGCGGAGCTCGAAAGGGGCGGGCACGAAGTGCCCTCCGGCAAGGGCGGCGGTGGGCGACGGGCGGGCGGTTTCCCCGTGGTCCTGAAGACCGTCCGCGGCGGCTACGACGGCAAGGGCGTGTGGGTGGTCAACTCCGCCGAGGAGGCCGCCGAGCCCTTCCGCGCCGGCGTGCCCGTCCTCGCCGAGGAGAAGGTCGACTTCGTCCGGGAGCTGGCCGCCAACGTCGTACGCTCCCCGCACGGTCAGGCCGTGGCCTACCCGGTGGTGGAGTCGCGGCAGGTGAACGGCGTCTGCGACACCGTGATAGCCCCGGCACCCGACCTCGACGAGAGCCTCGCCCTCAGGGCCGAGCAGCTCGCGCTGACCATCGCCAAGGAACTCGGTGTCGTCGGCCACCTCGCGGTCGAGCTGTTCCAGACCCGCGACGGTCGCATCCTCGTCAACGAGCTGGCGATGCGTCCGCACAACTCCGGCCACTGGTCGATGGACGGCGCCATCACCTCCCAGTTCGCCAACCACGTCCGCGCGGTCCTCGACCTCCCGCTCGGCGACCCCCGCCCGCGCGCCCGGTGGACCGTCATGGTCAACGTCCTCGGCGGCGACTACCCCGACATGTACTCCGCGTACCTGCACTGCATGGCCCGCGACCCCCAGCTCAAGATCCACATGTATGGCAAGGACGTGAAGCCCGGCCGCAAGGTCGGCCACGTCAACACCTACGGCGACGACCTGGACGACGTGCTGGAACGCGCCCGTCACGCAGCCGGCTACCTGAGAGGCACCATCACCGAATGAGCCCAGTTGTTGGCATCGTCATGGGGTCGGACTCCGACTGGCCCGTCATGGAGGCCGCCGCCGAGGCGCTCGACGAGTTCGAGATCTCCTACGAGGTCGACGTCGTCTCCGCACACCGCATGCCGCGCGAGATGATCGCGTACGGCGAGCGTGCGGCGGACCGCGGCCTGAAGGCGATCATCGCGGGCGCGGGCGGGGCCGCCCATCTCCCCGGCATGCTCGCCTCCGTCACCCCGCTGCCGGTGATCGGCGTACCCGTCCCGCTGAAGTACCTGGACGGCATGGACTCGCTGCTGTCGATCGTGCAGATGCCGGCCGGAGTCCCGGTGGCGACCGTGTCCGTCGGCGGCGCCCGCAACGCGGGTCTGCTCGCCGCCCGGATGCTCGCCGCGCACGACGAGGAACTGCTCGCCCGGATGCGGGAGTTCCAGCAGGAGCTGAACGACCAGGCCACCGAGAAGGGCAAGCGGCTGCGCGCCAAGGTCGAGAACTCCGGCGGCTTCGGTTTCGGCAGGAAGTGACGCCGATGACCTCGCTGAACGAAGCCCGGGACCTGCTGCGGGAGTTCCCCGTCGTCGACGGCCACAACGACCTGCCCTGGGCGCTGCGCGAGCAGGTCCGCTACGACCTCGACGCGCGCGACATCGCCACCCCGCAGAACGCGCATCTGCACACCGACCTGCCGCGCCTGCGCGAGGGCGGCGTCGGCGCGCAGTTCTGGTCGGTCTACGTCCGCGCGGACCAGCCCGACCCCGTGCCGGCGACGCTGGAACAGATCGACTGCGTACGGCAGCTGCTCGCCCGTCACCCGGCCGACCTGGCGCCCGCGCTGACCGCCGCCGACATGGAGGCGGCGCGTGCGGAGGGCCGCATCGCCTCCCTCATGGGCGCCGAGGGCGGCCACTCCATCGCCGACTCCCTCGGCACGCTGCGCGGGCTGTACGCGCTCGGCGTGCGGTACATGACGCTCACCCACAACGACAACGTGGCCTGGGCGGACTCGGCGACGGACGAGCCGGGCGTGGGCGGCCTGTCGGCCTTCGGCCGCGAGGTGGTCCGGGAGATGAACCGGCTCGGCATGCTGGTCGACCTCTCCCACGTGGCCGCGACGACCATGCGGGACGCGCTCGACACCACGAGTGCGCCGGTGATCTTCTCGCACTCCTCCGCGCGGGCCGTGTGCGACCACCCCCGCAACATCCCGGACGACGTGCTGGAGCGGCTGCCCGCCAACGGCGGGATCGCGATGGTCACCTTCGTGCCGAAGTTCGTGCTCCAGGCGGCCGTGGACTGGACGTCCGCCGCCGACGAGAACATGCGTGCGCACGGCTTCCACCCCCTCGACGGCACCGCCGAGGCGATGAAGGTCCACCACGCCTTCGAGGAGGCGAACCCGCGCCCGGTCGCCACGGTCGCGACGGTGGCCGACCACCTCGACCACATGCGCGAGGTCGCCGGCATCGACCACCTGGGCATCGGCGGCGACTACGACGGCACGCCCTTCACCCCCGAGGGCCTCAGCGACGTCTCCGGCTATCCGAACCTGATCGCGGAACTCCTGGACCGCGGCTGGTCCAGGACCGACCTGGCCAAGCTCACCTGGCAGAACGCGGTCCGCGTCCTGGGCGCCGCGGAGGACGTCGCCCGTGACGCGCAGGCCACCCGGGCACCCTCCAACGCGACGATCGCCGAACTGGACGGCTGAGCTCCAGTACCGGACGGCAGGAGACCACGGCATGTGTGTCCCCTGCCGTCCGGCGCACAGGGCGACCGCCGGACGCCTCTCAGCAGGCGCACAGGCAGAACGGGTGCCCGGCGGGGTCGGCGTAGACGCGGAAGGTGCGCGTCCGGTCCGTCGCGTCCAGCGGCTGCGCGCCGAGCGCCAGCACCCCCTTCTCCGCCGTGTCCAGGTCCTCCACGACCAGGTCCAGGTGGAACTGCTGCGAGGCCTCCCCGGCCGGCCACTTCGGCGGCACGTGCCCCGGCGCCCTCTGGAACGCCAGCGCCGAACCGCCCGGCACCTTCAGGTCCACCCAGTCGCCCTCGCCCTCCACCGTCCCGCCGAGCACCTCGGCGTAGAAGCCGGCGAGGGCGCGCGGGTCGGGACAGTCCAGGACGACGACACCCAGCTTGGCGAGAGCCATGACTTCCTCCCAGTCGCAGACGGTGTTACCCATAGAAGTGGGTAACCAGTAACCGTTACCGCATGCTCCCCTATGGCGAGTAACGGCGCAACCGTATTGAAGAGGTACCGTCGCTGACATGAGTGAGAGATCGTCCGCGCCCGGGAGCCTGGCGCTGGTCGAGGCCCTGGTGAACACGCTGGACATCGAGACGGGCGCCGACTCGCTCGACACCGCGGAGGGCCGGGCGCGCCTGGGAGTCCCCGAGGCGGAGCTGGAACGGGCGCGCGAGCTGCGCGAGTCGCTGCGGGCGGTGCTGCTGGCCCACGCCGGTCACCCGCCGCACCGGCGGGTGACACCGCTGGGCGAGCTGCTGGCGCGGGCGCCGCTGCTGGTCTCTGTCGACGCACGGGACGGCTCCGCCACGCTCGCGCCCGCCGACGACGGCCCGCTGCTCTCCCGGGTCGCGGCCGCCGTCGCCGAGGCCCTCGTCGCGGGCACCTGGACGCGGCTGAAGGCCTGTGAGGCGGCCACGTGCCACTGGGCGTTCTACGACCGCAGCCCGGCCGGCCGCGGCCGCTGGTGCTCGATGCAGGTGTGCGGAGCGCGCGCGAAGATGCGCCGCTACCGAGCGAAGCAGACCTGATCCACAGGCCGTTCGTCGTTCACACCGGCCCGCGTGGTGCACAATGCGTGCAGACGCCGGTTCGGCCGACTGAGCCTCGGCCGAACCGGCGTCGCCTGTCCTCGTGCGCCTGCCCGCGCGGGACTACGCGGTCGGGCGGCCCATCGCCCGGTACGTCCACCCGGCCCGCCGCCACAGCTCCGGGTCCAGCGCGTTGCGCCCGTCGAGGACCACCCGGGCGGCGACGACCTCGCCAAGACCGGCCGGGTCCAGCTCGCGGAACTCCCGCCACTCCGTCAGGTGCAGGACGACGTCGGCGCCCCGCACGGCCTCCAGCGCCGAGCCGGCGTACCCGAGCGTCGGGAACACCCGCCGGGCGTTCTCCATGCCCTTGGGGTCGTAGACCGTCACCTGGCCGCCCTGGAGGTGGATTTGCCCGGCGACGTTGAGCGCGGGGGAGTCCCGCACGTCGTCCGAGTCCGGCTTGAAGGTGGCGCCGAGCACCGCGACCCGCTTGCCGAGGAACGGCCCGCCACCCAGCGCCTGCCGGGCCAGCTCCACCATCTGCCCGCGCTGGCGCATGTTGATCGAGTCGATCTCGCGCAGGAAGGTCAGCGCCTGGTCCGCGCCCAGTTCACCGGCGCGCGCCATGAAGGCCCGGATGTCCTTGGGCAGGCAGCCGCCGCCGAAGCCGATGCCGGCCCGCAGGAACTTCCGGCCGATCCGGTCGTCGTGCCCGATGGCCTCGGCCAGCTTGGCCACATCGCCGCCGGCGGCCTCGCAGACCTCGGCCATCGCGTTGATGAAGGAGATCTTCGTGGCCAGGAAGGAGTTCGCGGAGGTCTTCACCAGTTCCGCGGTGGGGAAGTCGGTGACCACGAACGGGGAACCCGCGCCGATCGGCGTGGCGTACACCTCGCGCAGCAGCTTCTCCGCCCGCTCGCTGCGCACGCCGACCACGATCCGGTCCGGGTGCAGCGTGTCCTGCACGGCGAAGCCCTCGCGCAGGAACTCCGGGTTCCAGGCCAGCTCCACGTCCGCGCCCGCGGGCGCGAGTTCGGCGATCGTACGCGCCAGGCGGTCCGCGGACCCCACGGGCACGGTCGACTTGCCGACGACGAGCGCGGGGCCGGTCAGGTACGGGGCGAGCGAGGTGACGGCGGAGTCGACGTAGCTCATGTCGCAGGCGTACTCCCCGTGCTTCTGCGGGGTGTTCACGCAGACGAAGTGGATGTCGCCGAACGCGGCGGCCTCCGCGTAGTCCGTCGTGAAGCTCAGCCGCCCGGTCGAGCCCTCGATCCCGGCCACGTGCCGGCGCAGCAGCTCCTCGAGGCCGGGCTCGTACATGGGGACCTCGCCCCGCCGGAGCATCTCGATCTTCTCGGGGACCACGTCGAGACCCAGCACCTCGAACCCGAGCTCGGCCATGGCCGCGGCGTGCGTCGCGCCGAGATAGCCGGTCCCGATCACAGTGATCTTGAGGCTCATGGGTGCTCCAGGAAAGACGACGGTGATGCGGTGCCCGAGCATATCGGGGGCATGCGCGGGGCCTTCGCCGGGCAATGTCCCCGCTGTCGCCAAGCTCACGTATCACTGGCGGGGGCGGGCGCATAAAATTTGGGTTACTTAACGGTAATTAGCGTTGGAGCGTGAGAGACCTTGGCCGGATCGGCTGACTTCGACCTGTACCGCCCGTCGGAGGAGCACGGCATGCTCCGCGACGCCGTCCGCTCGCTGGCCGAGGCGAAGATCGCGCCGTATGCCGCCGTGGTGGACGAGGAGGCCCGCTTCCCGCAGGAGGCCCTGGAGGCGCTGGTCGCCAACGACCTGCACGCGGTGCACGTGCCCGAGGAGTACGGCGGCGCGGGCGCGGACGCCCTCGCGACGGTCGTCGTGATCGAGGAGGTGGCCCGCGTGTGCGCGTCCTCCTCCCTCATCCCGGCCGTGAACAAGCTGGGCTCGCTGCCGGTGATGCTCTCCGGTTCCGAGGAGCTGAAGAAGCGGTACCTGACCCCGCTCGCCAAGGGCAACGCGATGTTCTCGTACTGCCTGTCCGAGCCGGACGCGGGCTCCGACGCGGCCGGTATGAAGACCAAGGCGGTCCGCGAGGGCGACACGTACGTCCTCAACGGCGTCAAGCGCTGGATCACCAACGCGGGCGTGTCCGACTTCTACACGGTGATGGCCGTCACCGACCCGGACAAGCGCAGCAAGGGCATCTCGGCGTTCGTCGTGGAGAAGTCGGACCCCGGGGTCTCCTTCGGCGCCCCGGAGAAGAAGCTCGGCATCAAGGGCTCGCCGACCCGCGAGGTCTACCTGGACAACGTCCGCATCCCGGCCGACCGCATGATCGGCGCCGAGGGCACCGGCTTCGCCACGGCGATGAAGACCCTGGACCACACCCGTATCACCATCGCGGCCCAGGCCCTCGGCATCGCCCAGGGCGCCCTCGACTACGCCAAGGGCTATGTCAAGGAGCGCAAGCAGTTCGGCAAGCCGATCGCCGACTTCCAGGGCATCCAGTTCATGCTCGCCGACATGGCCATGAAGATCGAGGCCGCCCGCAACCTCACCTACGCGGCCGCCGCCAAGTCCGAACGGGGTGATTCCGACCTGACCTTCCAGGGCGCCGCCGCCAAGTGCTTCGCCTCGGACGTCGCCATGGAGGTCACCACGGACGCCGTCCAACTCCTCGGCGGCTACGGCTACACCCGCGACTACCCGGTCGAGCGCATGATGCGCGACGCCAAGATCACGCAGATCTACGAGGGCACGAACCAGGTCCAGCGGATCGTGATGGCGAGGAACCTTCCGTAGCAGGTCTCTTCACGCGTCTTCGACGGCCTCCGGCATCGCGCCGGGGGCCGTTCGTGTCGCGGTGGGGAGGGCCGCCGTAAGCCGAACGGCGGTAGCCGGTGCGATGTCCCTGCCGGATGGCGCGGGGGCCCGGACGGGCGTACGACGGATGTGAACAGGGCCCCGATCCGGTGCCCCTCGTCCCCCAGGAGGAGCCATGACCCAGCCCGGAACCATGACCCCCATGAGCAAGGAGATGCAGGACTGCGTCCAGGCCTGCATGTCGTGCCACACCGTCTGCGAGGAGGCCATGAGCGGCTGCATGCAGATGGGCGGCCAGGCGCAGATGCAGATCATGCGCGCGATCATGGACTGCTCCGAGATGACCCGCATGTGCGCGGACATGATGATGCGCCGCTCGCCCATGGCGGCCGAGATGTGCGCGATGTGCGCCAAGGCCTGCGACATGTGCGCCGAGGCGTGTAGGTCCATGCCCGACGACAAGACGATGACGCGCTGCGCGGAGGCGTGTCGCCGCTGCGCGGAGATGTGCCGGGCGATGGCGGGCGTCAGGATGTGACCTGAGCCCGGCCGGACGGCGAAAGCCCCGCGGTGCCGGCCGGCACCGCGGGGCTCTCCTGGGAGAGGGTCCGGGTCAGTTGCCCGTGACCGTGACCTTCTCGTCGTTCTTCAGCTCGTTGACCAGAGTCTTGACCTTCGGCATGTCCCAGACGAGGTTGCCGCCGGTTGAGCCGGATATCGGCATGTTCATGGAGGTGCCGTCGCCGCCGCTGACGTTCTTCATCGCCCAGAACATGGAGGCCAGGTTCCACAGGCTCATGTCCTTGTCGACGATCAGGGAGTCCAGGCCCGCGCCCAGCGTCGGGTAGAGCTTGAACGGGTTAAGGACCGTCGAGGGGGTCGCCACCTCGTGGGCCAGTGCGGCGAGGAACTTCTGCTGGTTCTTGGTGCGCTCCAGGTCGGAGGCGGCGAAGGCGTGCCGGGTGCGGACGAAGGCCAGGGCCTGCCGGCCGTCCAGCGTCTGCTTGCCCGCCTTGAAGTCGGCGCCCGAGTACTTGTCCTGGAAGCCCTTGTCGATGGTGAGTTCCACGCCGCCGACCGCGTCCACGATGTTCGCGAAGCCGGCGAAGCCGATCTCCACGTAGTGGTCTATGCGCAGTCCGGTGTTGTACTCGACGGTGCGGACCAGCAGCTCCGGGCCGTCGAAGGCGTAGGCCGCGTTCAGCTTGTTCGCTCCGAGCGGGCCCTTGATCCTGCCGGACTCCGAGCCGCGGAACTGCGGGATCGTGACGTTGGAGTCGCGCGGCAGGGATATCAGCGTGTCGCCGTTGTCGCCGACGTGCAGGATCATCATCGAGTCCGTGCGCTTGCCCTCGGCGGACCCGGTGTGCAGGTCCTTCTTCTGCTGCGAGGACATGCCCTCACGGCTGTCGGAGCCGACGATCAGGTAGTTCGTGCCCTTGCCGGCCTCCGGGCGGTCGATGACCTTGGACAGGTCGACCTCGCGGCGGAGTTTGGAGTCGGCCCAGAAGTAGGTCGCGACCGAGGTCACCACCAGCAGCGTGACCAGGGTGATCACGGACCACTTGAAGCGGCGGCGCCAGTCCGGCGCGGGACGGTAGCCGCGCGGGTCACCGCCGCCCGGTCCGCCGGGACCGCCGTAGACGTGGCCGGAGTTGTAGCCGTCGTAGGCGCCTTGATCGTCGTACCCCCCTCCGCCGACGTACGAAGGCTGCTGCGGGATGCCGTACGGCGGTGCCGAGGAGCCGGGGCCGCCGGGTCCCGGATACCCGCCCTGCCCCGCGGGGCCACCGGGGCCGCCGCGCCGTACCTGGCGCATCACACGCGCCCCTTCCGGCGTCGCGCCGGCGCTGCCGCGTCCGTATCGGGGTCCACGGTCGCCGCCGGACCGCCCCTCGGGCCAATCACTCATGCGGCCCAGTGTGCAGGGCACCGCTGTGTGCCTTACAAGGGCCGTCGGTGAATAAGGGCCCCGCTGTTGCCAAGCTGACACAAAATCCCCCGGATGCCGCCTCGGCATAAGGTAGGGGTCATGACAGAGCAGGCCTCCACCGCTGAGTCCGAGATATCGGACATCCCCGGCAAGCCGACTTCGGCGTCCCGGACCACCCTGAGCCACATCATGACCCACAATGACACCAACCTCCTGGGGACGGTGCACGGCGGTGTGATCATGAAGCTGGTCGACGACGCGGCGGGCGCGGTGGCCGGCCGGCACAGCGGCGGACCCGCCGTCACGGCGTCCATGGACGAGATGGTGTTCCTCGAACCGGTCCGGGTCGGAGACCTCGTCCATGTCAAGGCCCAGGTCAACTGGACCGGCCGCACCTCCATGGAGGTCGGCGTGCGGGTCCTCGCCGAACGCTGGAACGAGTCCACCCCGACCACCCGGGTCGGCTCGGCCTACCTGGTCTTCACCGCCGTGGACGCCGACGGCAAGCCGCGCCCCGTGCCGCCGGTGCTGCCCGAGACCGACCGGGACCGGCGGCGCTACCAGGAGGCCCAGATCCGCCGCACCCACCGCCTGGCCCGCCGTCGCGCCATCAAGGAACTGCGCGAGAGGCGCGCCGCCGAGGGCTTCGAGGACTGACGGCTGCCCGCCGGTCCTCACTCCGTCAGCCGCACAGCACCTCCTCGCCCGTCATGACCGTCGCGGCGCCCTGCTCCGGGTCCTCCACCCGCACCGGGCGCACCCGGCGGTAGTCGCTTCCCGCGATCACCTTGAGCGTGGCCCCCTGCCCCGGCACGGCCCGCAGCTCACTGCCCGGCAGCGCCGCGGCGAGCGACTTCGCCGACAGGTCCCACCGGGGGTCGTAGAGCACGACCGTCCGCCGCGCGGTGCGGTCCTTGGCGTCCGCGGGCGCCCCCGTCGTACGGAACCCGGCCGCGGCCAGCGCCTCGTCCACCCGATTGCCGAGCCCGGCACCGGCGGTGCCGTTCTCCACCTGGACGTGGATCTGCTGCGGGGCGACCCGCACGGCTGCCGGAGGGTTCGCGGGCCGCGGCCGGCGCACGGTCAGCGGCCGGTCCTCGCGCAGCGCCTGGAAGAGGCGGTCGGCCTTGGTCCGGTCCCACTTCACCGTCGAGCCGAGGCCCTTGACGGGATACGACGGCTGCGCGATCGGGACGGTGGTGAACTCCGAGGAGGACGGGGAGAAGTTGCGCATCGCCCGCCCGAGGTCCAGCAGCTCGTCGGTGTGGAACCCCTGGTCCGCCCGCACCGAGCCCAGCACGGTCAGCGCCACGTTCCGGAACTTCATGGGGTTCAGCAGCACCCGGGAGGAGGCCGCCCGCTCGATCAGGGCGGCCAGGAAGCGCTGCTGGCGCTTCATCCGGCCCAGGTCGCTGGCCCCGTCGACGTGCCGGGAGCGGACGTACTGCAGGGCCTGGCCGCCAAAGAGCGTGTGCGTGCCGGCGGCCAGGTCCAGGCCGGAGTAGCTGTCCCGCATCGGTTCGGAGGTGCAGATCTGCACGCCGCCGAGAACGTCCACGGTCCGCATGAAGGTGGTGAAGTCCACCTCCAGATAGTGGTCGATCTTCAGACGGGTCAGGTCCTCGACCATGCGCACGGTCAGATGGGGCCCGCCCTCCGCGTACGCCGCGTTGAGCTTGACGGGGTGCGGTCCGTGCGGCCGGCCGGAGTTCTGGTCGACGTGGCCGGGCAGTTCGGCGTAGGAGTCCCGGGGCAGGCTCACCACGCTGGCCCGCTGCCGGTCCTGCGACACATGCACGATCATCATCGTGTCGGTGCAGTGGCAGGCCTGGCCGCCCAGCCGGTACTGGCGCCGCTCCTGCTCGCTGATCCGGTCCCGGCCGTCGGTGCCGACCAGCAGGACGTTCATGCCGTGGCCCGCGCGCGGCCGGTTCTTCATGTCCTTGAAGGGGTCGACCCGGGCGATGTCCGCGTCCAGGCTGGAGACCACCGCGTGCCCGATCCCGGCGGAGGCGAGCACCACCACCGACAGCGTGGTCGCCGCTCGCATGGCCCAGCGCGGTCTCTTCCGCGGTACGGACGCGTACGGAACCCGGGCCGGCCGCGGCGGTGCGGGGCGGCGCTGCGGGGGTCGCGGTGACCGCGGGCGGGGCCGGGACGGCGTGGTGGGCATGGGGACACCTCCGCATAGGCGTGGGTGGACACCGTGAGCACCGTAGGGCCATACGATCGGCTGACCGGTGCAGTGACCCCCACGGCGCGCACCGGTGTCCCCCGTTCGCGGTAACGTGAGCACCGATGAACGCCAAGCCCGACGTGCGGCTCCCCGCCGTTTCTGTGATCATGCCCGTCCTCAACGAGGAACGGCACCTGCGCGGAGCCGTCGAAGCGATCCTCGCGCAGGAGTACGGCGGCGAGATGGAGGTGGTCATCGCCCTCGGTCCGTCCACGGACCGCACGGACGAGATCGCCGCCGGACTCGTGGCCGACGACCCGCGCGTGCACACGGTCCCGAACCCCACCGGCCGCACCCCCGCCGCGCTCAACGCCGCGATCAAGGCCTCCCGCCATCCGATCGTGGTCCGGGTCGACGGCCACGGGATGCTCTCGCCGGACTACATCGCCACGGCGGTGCGGCTGCTCGAGGAGACCGGCGCGCAGAACGTCGGCGGCATCATGCACGCCGAGGGCGAGAACGCCTGGGAGCACGCCGTCGCCGCCGCCATGACCTCGAAGATCGGGGTGGGCAACGCCGCCTTCCACACCGGCGGCCGGGCCGGCCCGGCCGAAACGGTCTACCTGGGTGTCTTCCGTCGCGCCGCCCTTGAGCAACAGGGCGGCTACAACGAGGAGTTCATCCGGGCCCAGGACTGGGAGCTCAACTTCCGCATCCGCGAGGCGGGCGGCCTGATCTGGTTCTCGCCCGAACTGCGGGTGTCCTACCGGCCCCGCCCGAACGTGCGGGCGCTCGCCAAGCAGTACAAGGACTACGGCCGCTGGCGGCACGTGGTCGCCCGCTACCACCAGGGCTCCATCAACCTGCGCTACCTCGCCCCGCCGGCCGCGGTGTGCGCCATCGCGGCGGGCATCGTGGCGGGCGCCGCCCTGACCCCGTGGGCCCTGGTGGTCCCCGGTGGCTACCTGGCGGCGATCGCCGCCGGCTCGCTCCCCGCGGGCAAGGGCCTTGCCCCGGCGGCCCGGCTGCGCATCCCGGTCGCCCTGGCCACCATGCACATGTCCTGGGGCTGGGGCTTCCTGACCAGCCCCAAGTCCCTGGCCAGGAGGGTCATCGCCGCACGGAGGCCGGCGGTCCCCGCCGCCGACTGAGCGTTCCCGCCAACAGTTCCGCAGGGCCCCTCTCCCCGGAGAGGGGCCCTGTTCGCGCTACCAGCGGTAGGGCGCGTACACGTCCATGCACTGGTTCTCGTCCGAGCCGTTGATGGCGTCGGAGTTGTCGGGCAGTTCGCCGGGCTTCGGCGTGGCCTCCTTCGGATACGTGCTCCCCGTACGCCAGTCGGCGCCGACGACGACGGTGACACCGGAGACGTCGGTCGACTTGCGCACCGAACTCAGCGGAATCCCGAGGGCCTTGGCGACGCTCTGCGCGTCGCCCTCCATGTCCGCGCTCGGGTACCGCACGAGCGTCTCGTCCTCCGCCAGCGCCGGCGAGGTGTCCGCGGCGGCCCGGGTGAAGCCCTTGCCCGCCAGTTCCTGGCTGATCTCCCGCGCCCGGCCGCCGACCGGGGCCGCGGTGGCGGTGCGGGTGGCGTTCTGCACCAGGACGCCCAGCCGGTCGGCCGGGACCGAGGGAGTCCTGCTCGCCGCGCTCTTGCCGGTCTGCTTCTTCGCGTCCGGCGACGTGCCCTTGTCGTCGAAGGGCACGTCGTCGCGGAGCATCTTCCACATCTTCGCGGCGTTGGCGCCGTCCGGGAGCAGGTGGTTCTCGTTCTTCCAGTCCTTGATGTTGGGCATCGTGGTCATGGTGATGCGGTCGGTGGGGATCGTCTTGAGCTGCATCCCGAGGTCGTACAGCTTCTTGACGGTGCCGATCTCCTCGGAGACCTCGAGCGACTTCGTGGCCGTCTCCGCCAGGTTCATCAGCCGGCCGGTGTCGGTGAAGACGTTCTGGTGCTGCAGGGTGCGGATCATGGAGTTCATGTACATGTGCTGGCCTCTGGCCCGCATCTGGTCGCTGCCCCAGGCGTGCCGGGTGCGCAGCCACTGCAGGGCCTGTTTGCCCTGGACCTTGTGCTTGCCCGCCGTCAGCTTCAGACCGGAACCGCCGGGCGCCCGGGGCGTGGGGTGGTCCCACACGTTCTGCTTCGTGCAGACCTCGACGCCGCCGATGGCGTCCGCCATCTTCACCACGCCCGCGAAGTCGATCGTCATCCAGTGGTCGATGTACACACCGGTGATGCTCTCCCAGGTGGCGAGCGTGCAGCCGGCCCCGCCGCGGGCCAGCGACTCGTTGATGATCTCATCGAGCGGCGGATAGACCTCGCCGGTGTCGGGGTCGGTGCACTTGGGGATCTCGACCCGGGTGTCCCGAGGGATGCTCACCACGGCGGCGCTCTTACGGTCCGCGGCCAGGTGGATGAGCATCTGCACATCGGCCCGCGGCGGGGTGCCGCGGTTGTCCCGGCTGCCGCCCAGTGCGACGTTCGCGTCGGAGTTCCGGCTGTCGGAACCGATCAGCAGGATGTTCATGGGCCTCTGGCCGTCCGCGTTCGGCCTCGACTGCTGGGCCTTGGAGTCGCCGTTGCTGCGCCGGCCCTTGCGGATGTTGTCGTTCAGGTGCTGGTAGTAGAGGTATCCGGCGCCGGCCGTGCCGAGTACGACCAGTGCGAGCGCCGTTGCCGACCAGCGCAGTACGCGCCGCGCGGGGCTCCTGCCCGCGGTGTCGCGCCTCTTCCCGCCGCGCCCTCCTCCGCCGTGCCGGCCGCGGCCGTCCGATGCGCTGCCCTTGCGCGGCGCGGGAGGTATCGCTTCCTCGACCGCCGAGTCCTCCCCGCGCAGACTGCTCTGCGTCACTCCCCGTCCTCCCACCCTGGTGCCATGCCATGAAACAGGCCTGCCATGCGCCGGGTTAGACGCATGACAGGCCCATAAGGTGGTGCTGTGCGCTCAACTTGCGCATTCGACCTTGTCCGCCGTGGACTTCTGCTCGACATCCGGGGCCTTCGTCGGCGGGGTGAGCGGCACGCCGGCGCCCTTGAAGTCCTTGCCCAGGGTCAGTGTCATCGTGGGCAGCCCCTGGGAGTTGGTGAAGCTCTTGCCGGGCTTCAGCGCGGCCCCGGACAGTCCCATGAGCGCGGCGAGCTTACGAGCCTGCGGCGCCTGGTCGGGCGCGTACTCGAGGGTGGTCTTGGGGATCTCCCCGGGGGCGTTGGCCGCGTTCTCCGACTTGAGCACGCCCACGGAGAGCTGTAGCCAGTTGACGGTCTCCCCGGCGGCACCGGCAGCGGCCCCTCCGTTGAAGACCCGGACCCGGACCTCGGAGGCCTCGGACTGGGTGCCCTTCAGGCGGGCGGCCGCGGCGCTCTTGTCGGCCTTCTGCTTCTTCTTCACCTCGGTGAAGGAGACGTCGTTGGCGATGGCGTCGAAGACCGGGGGGGCTATGACGGGGTCGACGATGACCGTCTTGTGCACCACGCCGTCCGCCGGGTTGTCCCGCACCGGCACCGTCAGGAAGGTGATGTTCTTCGTCGGCACCTTCTTCAGCTCCAGCGCCACGTCCTTGAGGGTGCTGACCTTGCCGATGCCGGTGTCGACGGTCAGCGCCTTGGTGGCGGCGTCGGCCAGCTCGTACAGCTTGGTCGGGTCGGTGAGAGTGTCACCGGAGGCCATCTGGCGCATCAGCGAGCTGAGGAACTGCTGCTGCACCTTGATCCGGTCCAGGTCGCCCTGGTTGCCCCAGGCGTGCCGGGTCCGCACGAAGGCCAGCGCCTGCTCGCCCTCGACGGTGGACTTGCCGGCGGGCAGCTTCAGGTGCGATTTGCTGTCGTCCACGGCGTGCTTGAGGCACACGTCGACTCCGCCGACCGCCGTCGTCAGCGTCTTGACCGCGTTGAAGTCGGCCATCATGAAGTGGTCGGGCTGAACACCGGTGATCTCTTTGACCGTGCGCATGGTGCAACCCGGGTCGCGGCCGTCCTGGCCGAGGCTCGTGTTGAAGCGCTCGTTGCTCGTTCCCGGGATGACCTTCGTGCTGCCGTCGGGCTGCTTGGTCGGGCAGTCCGGGATGTCCACGATCAGGTCGCGCGGGATGCTCAGCGCGGTCGCGTTCGTACGGTCCTTGGACACGTGCAGCAGGACGTTGGTGTCGGCGTGGCCCACGCTGCCCGCGTCGCCGTAGCCCTCGTTGCCTTTGCCGGTGCGCTTGTCCGTGCCGATGATCAGTATGTTGAAGGCTTCGTCCTTGCTGAAGCCGTTCTTGGCCGCGCTGCCCACGTCGGTGGTGGTGACGTTGCCTTCGAGGTGCTTGTAGACCAGGTAGACGGTCGTGCCGACGCCCACCACGACGAGCGCCATGGCGCCGCTGGTCCACATAAGGACCTTCTTGGTCTTCGACTTCTTCTTCTCCGGCCGGCGCCCCCGCCGTCCTGGCGGCGGCTCCTCCTCCGCCGGTGCCGCCCGGCGCCGGCGCGGGGCGGGCACCGTTTCGGCGGGAGCGGCCTCGCGGGTCTTCTGCCCGCCGGGCGCCGTGCCCCCGGTCCTGTCCGCGGACGGCCTACGGGGACCCGGTACCGCCGACTGCGCAGCGGAAGGGGTCAGTCGCAGTTCGTATTCGCCGGTGTCCGGGTTGAGTACCCACTGGTCTGCGGGGTCGACATTGTCCGCCCGCCCACGGCCTTGCGCGTCCACGGTTGTCCGAATCCTCCGTCGGGGCCACGCGGCGCCTGCCCTTCTCGGCGCCAGGTCTGCTTCGCACAGTGCGCGACCCCAGGAAGACCTCGCGGCCAGTCGCACCGGATCGCTCACACTATCCGGCTGATTCAACATCGAGCGACGCTGGTGACAAATTCCACTTCCGCACAAGGGGGCAATTCGCCCATTTCCTTGGACAAAAGTTCGCCTTTGGCCGTGGCTTTACCCCCAGGGGCCCCCGAGTTGGCGGTGTTGTCGCGGAACGGCGTCGCGGGTCGGGGTGCGGGTCATGGGGCGCCCGAGCGCTCGGCCCGCGTCGCGCACAACCCCTGGAATACCCACCGTAGTCGTGCGACTGCGTAGGTGAATCCCCTTTCCGGCCCGGAATCCGAATCCCGTCGGCGGCGGAATTAGTGCCGTTCGCCCCGAATCCAGCATTCCGCGGGATTCGGGGCGAGGGAGTGGTGCGGGGATTCGGGCGCGGGGCGCGTTCACGTCACCTGGCGGTGGCCGTGACCCGTTCGGACTCGATGCGCTTGGCGAGGGCGTCTTCGGGCAGGCGGTCGAGGTTGCGGCACAGGACGACCGAGGCGCCGGCGGTGAGCGGCGCGTACAGGCCCGCGCTGAGGCCCTCCCAGGTGCCGTACGGCAGCGCCGACAGCAGGCGGGAGCCCGGTCCGGTCAGGTTCAGTTCCGGGGCGTCGCCGCGGGCCCGCTCCACGACCTCGGCCGCCGTGTACTCGGCCCCGGCCACGATCAGCGCCGGCTCCTCCGGGTCCACCGGCGCGAAGGGCGCGAACACGTCGCCCTGCCCCGGCACCTCGACGGCGTAGTCCGCGAAGCCCTCCGGCGGCTGCGGGAAACGCCCGCCCAGCGGCCGCAGCGCCAGCGCCACCCGCTCCCCGGAGCAGGCGCGGGCCGCGTCCAGTGTGTCGGGACCGCTGACCACGACGTCGGCCGCGCGCGCGTTCCCGTCGACGTCGGCCACCGCGCCCACCGACGCGCACGCCAGCAGCCACACCGCCGTCTGCCAGTGCGCCGGCAGCAGCAGCGCGACCCGGTCGCCGGGGCCGGCGCCGAGGTCCCCCTGGAGGAGGTTCGCCGTCTTGGCCACCCAATTGGAGAAGGTGGCCACGGACAATTCGACACGTTCGCCCGTGGCGTCGTCGTAGAAGGTCACCAGCGGGCGTCCGGGATCCGCGGCGAGCGCGGAACGCAGCAGGTCGGCAGGGGTGCGTTCGGTGGCGTTCACCCACGCAAGCGTACGCGGCGCCGGTTCCGCGCACCGCGTGGCGGGCCAGGCGCGGGCCACCGGTTCGGCGCAACCGCAGCCGACGGCCCGTCAAGTCAGCGATGGACAGGTTTGTCTGGTCATGTCCAGGATCAGGGGCATGCGTCGATACGGATTCCTCGCCTCCTCCATCGGTGTCACCTGCTCGGCCGCCCTCGCCCTCGCGCCGGGCCTGACGGGCAGTCGGGCAGGCGCTCGGCCGGCAGCGGCGGCCGGGCCGGCGGCCGTCACCGGCAGCACCCGGTCACTGCCCCTCGCCCCGCTCACCCGGGACCCCGATCCCGGTGGCGCCGCCCTCGAACAGGGCCTGCGCCGCACGGACGTCCGCCACTTCTCACTGGCCGGCGTCGTCTGGAACGACCCGGACGCCGAGTTGCACGGCACCGTCCGGATCCGCACCCGCTCCGCCGCCACCGGCGCCTGGTCCGGCTGGCAGGACCTCGACACGCGCAACGCCGACCACGGCGCCGACCCCGGCACGGCCGAGCGCACCTCCGGGCACGTGCACGGGGCCACCGCGCCACTGTGGGTGGGCGAGAGCGACGGCGTCGACGTACGCGTCCGCGCCGATGCCGGAAGCCGCGACCCGGCCGCGCGGCCGGTCCCGCTGCCCGCGGGACTGCGCCTGGAACTCGTCGACCCCGGCACCCTGTCCCCGGCGCGGGACCGGAGCGCCCGGGCCCCTGTCGGACCACGGCCGGGTATCGTCACGCGCCTCGGCTGGGGCGCGGACGAGCCCCTGCGCGAGCCGGGCTTCGTCTACACCCGGAAGGTCAAGGCGGCGTTCGTGCACCACACCGCCTCCGGCAACAACTACACCTGTGCGCAGGCCCCGGCGGTGATCCGCGGCATCTACCGCTACCACGTCAGGAGTATGGGCTGGCGCGACCTCGGCTACAACTTCCTGGTCGACAAGTGCGGGACCATCTACGAGGGCAGGGCCGGCGGAGTGGCGAAGGCCGTGCTGGGCGCCCACACCATGGGGTTCAACAGCAACAGCGTGGGCATCGCCGTCATCGGAACCTACGACACCGCCAAGCCCTCCTCGGCCACGGTGACGGCCCTCGCTCGGCTGACCGCGTGGAAGCTCGGCCTCTACGGGATGAATCCGCTCGGAAAGACATATCTGACGTCCGGTGGTGGCAACCTCTACCAAAAAGGGAAGAGTGTACGCCTGAATGTGATCTCCGGCCACCGGGACGGCTTCGCCACCGACTGCCCGGGACAACAGCTCTACGGCAAGCTCGGCACCGTCCGCTCGACCGCGGCGCGATACCAGGGCCGCTGAGGGCGGACCGAGGACGAACAGGAAGCGGAGACGACAGGTGACAGAAGCGATCCTCCTGGTCGGCGGCAAGGGAACACGGCTGCGCCCCCTCACGGTGCACACGCCGAAGCCGATGGTGCGGGCGGCGGGAGTGCCGTTCCTCACCCACCAGCTGGCGCGGGCGAGAGCGGCGGGCGTCGATCACGTCGTGCTCGCCACCTCCTATCTGGCCGAGGTCTTCGAGCCGCACTTCGGCGACGGCTCCTCACTCGGGCTCCACCTGGAGTACGTGACGGAGGAGGAGCCCCTGGGCACGGGCGGCGCCATCCGCAACGTCGCCCCCCTCCTGCGCTCGGGTCCCGACGAGCCGGTCCTGATCTTCAACGGCGACATCCTGACGGGACTGGACATCCGGGCGCTGGTGCGCACCCACGAGACGACGGGCGCGGACGTCTCCCTGCACCTCACGAAGGTGCCGGACCCCCGCGCCTACGGTCTGGTCCCCACCGACGGGACCGGCCGCGTCCTCGCCTTCCTGGAGAAGCCGCAGACCCCCGAGGAGATCGTCACCGACCAGATCAACGCGGGGGCGTACGTCTTCCGCCGCTCGGTCATCGACACGATCCCGCACGGCCGGCCGGTGTCGGTGGAGCGGGAGACGTTCCCCGAACTGCTCGCGGCCGGCGCCCACTTGCAGGGCATGGTCGACTCCACCTACTGGCTGGACCTGGGCACCCCGGCCGCCTTCGTACGCGGCTCCGCGGACCTCGTCCTCGGTCGCGCGCCCTCCCCGGCCGTGCCCGGCCGCTGCGGGGACCGTCTGATCCTGCCCACGGCCGTCGTCGCCCCCGGGGCCAAGCTGACCGGCGGCACGGTGGTGGGCGAGGGCGCGTTCGTCGCCGAGGGCGCGCGGGTGTTCGGCAGCGCGATCCTGCCCGGCGCCGTCATCGAGTCCGGTGCCGTCGTCACCGACTCCCTCATCGGCAGCCGCGCCCGCGTCGGCACCCGCTCCGTCCTCAACGGCACGGTCGTCGGCGACGGCGCGGTGGTGGGTGCCGACAACGAGCTGCGAAACGGCGCGAGAGTGTGGTGCGACGCGACGATCCCGGCCGGATCCGTGAGGTTCTCCTCGGACCAGTAGCCCGGCCTCGCGCCGGCCGCGACGTGGGCGCCCGTCAAGGCCTTTGAGCCGCCCGGCTCGGAGGTGCCCCGGCTCAGAGGCGCCCGATGTCGCCCTTCGGCATCCGCGGCGCCCGCCGGGGCGGCACCCGCCCGCTGATCAGGATCAGCCGGGCCGCCCGATGCCGCTGCCCGGCGTACGGCTCCAGCAGGCGCAGCATCTCCGCGTCGTCCGCGTTCCGGTTCCCGGCCAGCGCCCAGCCCACGATTCCCGGCAGGTGCAGATCGCCGACCGTCACGGCGTCCGCCGCGCCATGACTGCGCTGCACGGTCTCCGCCGACGTCCACGGCCCGATGCCGGGCACCAGTTCCAGCCGCTCCCGGGCCCGCTCCGGAGTCATCCGCGCCGCCTCCTCCAGCCGCGCGGCGACCCGCACCGCCCGCAGCACGGTCGAGGCCCGCTTGTCGTCGACCCCGGCCCGGTGCCACTCCCACGAGGGGATCAGCGCCCAGGTCCGCGGCGCCGGCATGACGTACATCCCTGCGGGGGCGGGTCCGGGCGCCGGCTCCCCGAACGTGCGCACCAGCGTCCGCCAGGCCGCGTACGCCTCGACCGTCGTCACCTTCTGCTCCAGGACCGAGGGGATCAGCGACTCCAGCACCAGCCCGGTCCGCGTCAGCCGCAGCCCCGGCCGGCGGTGGCGGGTCAGCGCGAGCAGCCGGTGCCGCGGTACGAACGCGGACGGGTCGTCGGTGGCCCCGAGCAGCTCGGGCAGTTGCTCCAGCAGCCATGCGGCCCCCGGCCCCCACGCCTCGGCGCGCGCCTTCCCGCCGTGGGCCACGACGCGCAGCGTCCCGGGTCCGAGCGGTGTGCGGCCGGTGCGCCACACCGAACCGTCCGGCGTCGCCCGGAAGGTGGGGTCGCCCTGCCCCCGGCGCAGCGGCCCGAGCACGAGGCCCAGGTCCAGCGGCCCGTCCGGCGTCCACGTGCGCACCCGCCCCGGCGCGGCGGCCTGCCGGGGCACGGCCGCGGGTACGCCGGCGTGCCCGCCGCGCACGGTCGGGCGCGGGGGCCGCGGAGCGAAACGTCCTGCCACGAGTGAGATCCAGGGTTGCCTTGAAGATGCCGTACGAGCCTATGCGGTCACCGGGAGACGACGAACGCCCCCGCGTCGCGCTCCGGCCGCGGCTTCGGCAGCTCCGCCGGATGCCCGACGGCGACCGCTCCCATCGGATCCCAGTCCTCGGGCAGCCCCAGCACCTCGCGCACCACGTCCCGGCAGAACATCGTCGAGGACACCCACGCCGAGCCGAGCCGCTCCCCGGCCAGCGCGACCAGGAAGTTCTGCACCCCGGCCCCGGCGGCGACCACGAACATCTCCCGCTCGGCGCCGTCCCGGCGCTCGTCGCCGTACTCGTGCGAGCCGTCCATGACGAGGCAGGGCACCACGAGGTACGGCGCGTTGCGCAGCACGTCCCCGCGCCGGATCCGCCGGGCGATCGACTCCTCGCTCTTCCCGTCCCGCCGCAGGTCCGCGATCCACGCCTCGCGCATCGCGTCGAGGAGCCGGGTGCGCGACTGCGCGGACTCGAGCAGCACGAACCGCCACGGCGTGGTGTGGTGCGGCGCGGGCGCGGTCACCGCCGCGGCCACCGCCCGCCGTACCGCGCCGGGGTCGACGGGCTCGTCGGTGAAGGACCGCACGGTACGCCGCTGGGTCACCGCCTCCCGCACGGCCTCGGAGGTCCCCAGCCGGAACATGTCGTCGCGTGCGTCCCGCACCATGGCCCGCGCTCCTTCCCCGTCCTCGGCCACCAGATGCGGCAGCCCGCGCACCACGGCGACGGGGAGCCCGGCGGCCTTGCCCTTGACCAGGTCGCCCGCGGCGGCGAGTTCGTCGGCGGTGGCGACGACGGTGGCGCTCAGCGGGTTGCCGTGGGCGTCGGTGCCGCCGCGCAGATCGTCCAGCACGCGCACGCCCGCGGCGCCGATGGCGACGTCGCTCAGCCCCGCCCGCCAGGGCCGCCCGAAGGTGTCGGTGACGAGCACGCCGACGGTGACCCCGAGGGCGTCGCGCAGCCCGTCCCGGATCGCGCGCGCGGACGCGTCCGGGTCCTCCGGGAGCAACAGGACGGTGCCCGAAGGGGTGTTGGACGCGTCGACTCCGGCGGCCGCCATGACGTGCCCCTGCCGGTTCTGCACGATCCGCAGCGGCCCGCGCCGGGCCACGACCCGTACGGTCTCGGCGTCGATGGCGGCCTCCCGGTCGGCCGCATGGACCAGCCGCCCCTCGGCCTTGGAGACGATCTTCGAGGTGACGAGCAGCACATCCCCGTCGGTCAGCCCGGGCTCCGCGCCGGCGATGAGCTTGGCCAGATCGTCGCCCTGCGCGACCTCGGGCAGCCCGGGCACCGCCCAGACCCGGAACTCCGGGGCGGCCGGTGACTGCTCCGTCGTGCCGCTCATGCCCCGCGCACCTCCTCGGCCAGCGTGAGTGCCTCGTCAGCCATCCGGGCGGTGGCGTCGACGTCGGTCATCATCAGCGGCACCGCCCGGCACCGGATGCCCGCGGCCTCGACCCGCTCGATGGAGGCCTCGTCGACCGTGTCGACCAGCCAGCCGTCCAGCAGCCCCGAGCCGTAGTGCTCGGCCACCGCGGCGGCCGTGGACTCCACGCCCACCGCGGCGAGGACCTTGTCGGCCATGCCACGCACCGGCGCGTCCCCGACGATGGGGGACAGGCCGACCACCGGTACCCCGGCGTCGGCGATGGCCTCCCGGATGCCGGGCACCGCGAGGATGGTGCCGATGGAGACGACGGGGTTGGACGGCGGGAAGAGGATCACGTCGGCCGCGGCGATCGCCTCCAGCACGCCGGGCGCCGGCTTGGCCTGCTCCGCGCCGACCGGCACCACCGCGTCGGCCGGCACCGAGGCCCGCAGCCGCACCCAGTACTCCTGGAAGTGGACGGCCTTGCGCTCGCCGGGCCCCGGGGTGGCCCCGCTGTCGGGGAGCGTGACCGCGACATGCGTCTCCACCCGGTCGTCGGTCATCGGGATCAGCCGCACTCCCGGCTTCCACCGCTCGCACAGCGCCTCGGTCACCGCGCTGAGCGGATACCCGGCGCCGATCATCTGAGTGCGCACGATGTGCGTGGCGAAGTCGCGGTCGCCGAGGCCGAACCAGTCCGGTCCGACGCCGTACGCCGCGAGCTCCTCCTTGAGATGGAAGGTCTCCTCGGCCCGGCCCCAGCCCTGCTCCTCGTCGATGCCGCCGCCGAGCGTGTACATCACCGTGTCCAGGTCCGGGCAGATCTTCAGCCCGAAGAGGTGGATGTCGTCACCGGTGTTGCCGATGACCGTGACGTCCGCGTCCGGCACGGCCCGCTTCAGACCGCGCAGGAACCGGGCACCACCGATGCCGCCTGCCAGAACCACAATCCGCATGGAAACAGTGTGTCAGCCGCCGGGCCGACGCGTGGCGGCCTGTGGACAAGGGACAGGTCCGCGGTCCGTGGACGAGGGAGCCGACGCGTGGCGGCCCGTGGACGAGGGAACAGGTCCCCGCGGGCGGCTCAGGCGCCGGTCGCGCCCGCCGGGTCGGGGAGGGCCCCCGCACACCGGGCGGCGGAGTGGGCCGCTCCGGTCGAGGACCGGGGGTGCATGGGCATCTCGGTCAGGCCGGGGAAGTACACGTGCAGGCTGACCGCCGGCTCCAGCGTGTCGTTGACGACCTCGTGCGCGTAGCCGGGCGCGAACACGCGCTGTGCCCCCGCGCCCAACACGCGCGTGGCCCGCGCGGTGCGCTCGGTCAGCTCGCCGTAGAGGACCGTGAGCACGCCGGAGGAGGGACCGTGGTCGTGCGGTTCGCTGCCCTGTCCGGGCACCCAGGACAGCAGCCACACCTCGTAGCCCATTGGGGTCTCCCCTGCTCGAGCGGAGCCGAGAGCTTGGGGAACGGTGCGCAGCCGGTGGTACCAGCGGGTCGTCGCGTCGTAGCGGACGAGGTGTGCCCACTGGGCGCGGTCGGCGGCGATGGAGCGGGCCAGTCCGACGAACTCGGCCACGGTGGAGGGGTGTTCGCGGGGGGTCTGGAGAAGGTGCGGGACTTCGAGGATGTCGCCGGCGATCTGGAGGTCGCTGTCGCTGTTCATGAGGGTGGGGTGGTTCCTCGGTGAAAGAAGGTCAGAGGGAACGGGGGCCCGGCCGCGAAGGGCTGGACGACGGCTGGAGCACGCGTGCGCGCGTGGGGCTCAACAGCCGCAACAGCGACAGCTGTGGCGAACGTGGGCAGCACCGTGGGACCCGGCGGTGCGGGTCGTGGTGAGTACCGAGTTCGCGAGCATGCCCTCTAGGACAGCGGCTCACACCTTCACTGTCAACCTGACGCCCGGAATGCGGGACATGTTTCACCTCATCCGGTTCATCTCACAGGTGAAAGGTTTGCTCGTGGGGCTACCGGGACACATGGCGTCCATGCCGGGCGCGCAAGCCCCGTTGCGATCCCGTGATCAGACCGTGATTCGGGTCGCTTCGGTGCATGTGCCGGAACGAGATCGAAGTTCGGGTCGTCCTTCCCTGTGCGGGCTCCGTGCGGGGTGCGCGGCCCTCGGGGCCTCGGCGGCGTGTCAGGGTTTATCCCGATTTGAACACTTTCCGCATGGGCTTGGTTCCGCAGAGTGAATAAGGGGCTCAATAGCAGATCTCGGCTTGACTCGCCCGGAGCAGCACACTTGTAATTTCACTCGTGTCGTTCAGCCGGACAGATAACGGCTGCATCACGGGGACGCGAAAGACAGACGAGGGGCGCACATGACCGAGCTGGTGCAGCAACTGCTGGTCGACGACGCGGACGAGGAGCTCGGCTGGCAGGAGCGCGCGCTGTGCGCCCAGACCGACCCCGAGTCCTTCTTCCCCGAGAAGGGCGGCTCGACCCGCGAGGCCAAGAAGGTCTGCCTCGCCTGCGAGGTCCGCTCCGAGTGCCTCGAGTACGCCCTCGCCAACGACGAGCGCTTCGGCATCTGGGGAGGCCTGTCCGAGCGGGAGCGCCGCCGGCTGAAGAAGGCCGCCGTCTGACCGCCGGACCGCCGCAGGCTCCGCTCACTTCCCCGGAAAAACGTCACGAACGGCCCGTCGCGGGTGGGTTATCCACAGGCGGCGGGCCGCCCTGTTGGCCAGCCGATAGTGTGGTCGCTCGTCCGACACGCCCCCCTGCCCCCAGCGGGCGCGGGCGTCCACCGCAGACCACCGAACCGGGGCCCGTATCTCGATGTCCGTGCACAGCCATACGGCAGCCCACTACGACGGCGCTGCCCCAGCGCACGACCCCGCGCGCGCGACGGTGTCCGACCAGACCGGCACACCGGAGTACCCGCGCCACGTCGTCACCGCCGTACTCGTCTCCCACGACGGAGCCCGCTGGCTGCCCGACGCGCTCGCCGGCCTGCTCGGCCAGGAGCGCCCCGTCCAGTACGCCGTGGCCGCCGACACCGGCAGCGGGGACGAGTCCGCCCAGGTGGTCACCGACGCCCTCGGCCCCGACCGCGTCGTGCACCTCGCCCGGCGCACCGGCTTCGGACAGGCCGTCGAGGAGGCGGTTCACAGCGCCCCGGTCCTCACCCCGGACGACCTGCCGTACCTCAAGCGCCCCAGCAGCTGGGACCCCGTCACGCGCACCTGGCGCGACGACGCCTACGACCTGCCCGAACTGCCGCACGGGGAGCCGGTGCAGTGGCTGTGGCTGCTGCACGACGACTGCGCCCCCGAACCCGACGCCCTGGCCGAGCTGCTGCGCGTCGTGGACAACGAGTACGAACTCGGCCGCGAGGACGTGGCCGTCGTCGGACCCAAGCTGCGCGGCTGGTACGACCGCAGGCAGCTCCTCGAAGTGGGCGTCAGCATCGCCAACTCCGGCCGCCGTTGGACCGGACTCGACCGGCGCGAGCAGGACCAGGGACAGCACGACCACGTACGGCCCGTGCTGTCGGTGTCCACCGCCGGAATGCTGATCCGGCGTGACATCTTCGAGGAGCTGGGCGGGTTCGACCGCCGGCTGCCCCTGATGCGCGACGACGTCGACCTGTGCTGGCGTGCCATCTCCGCCGGCCACCGCGTCCTGGTCGCCCCGGAAGCCGTCGTACGGCACGCCGAGGCGGCCTCCCGGGAGCGCCGCACCGTCGACTGCGCCGGCCGCACCGCCGCCTCCCCGCACAAGGTCGACAAGGCCGGAGCCGTCTACACCCTGCTCGTCAACGTCCGTACGGCGGCGCTGCCCTGGGTCCTGCTGCGGCTCGTCCTGGGCACCCTGCTGCGGACCGTCGCCTACCTCGTCGGCAAGGTCCCGGGACAGGCGGTGGACGAGATCCGCGGCCTGATGAGCGTTCTGTTCCGGCCCGAGCGGATCATCGCGGGCCGCGGCAGACGCGGCAGGCCGCAGATCGACAAGGGCGAGCTGCGGGCGCTGCTCCCGCCGCCGGGCGCCACCATCCGCGCCACGGTGGAACAGGTGGCCGGCAACTTCGTGGGCGGCTCCGACGCCGAGGCGTCCGCGGCCGGCCGGCACGGGAGCGCCATCGAGTCGGGGCCCGGCGGCGACGACGCCGACTTCCTCGAGGTCGAGCAGTTCGCCCGCCTCAAGCGCATCGCGCGCAAACCCGGCCCGGTGCTCTTCCTGATGCTGCTGCTAGCCTCCCTGGCCGCCTGCCGCGGCCTGCTCGGCGGCGGCGCGCTCGCGGGCGGCGCCCTGCTGCCCGCACCCGCCGACTCCGCCGAACTGTGGTCGCGCTACCTCGACTCCTGGCATCCGGTGGGCGCGGGCGGCACCCCGTCCGCGCCGCCGTACCTGGCGATGGTCGCGATGCTCGCCTCCCTGCTGCTCGGCTCGGGCGGACTCGCGGTCACCGTCCTGCTGGTCGGATCGGTGCCACTGGCCGGGTTCACGGCGTACTTCGCCTCCCGCCCGCTGGTCCCTTCCCGTCTGCTGCGCGCCTGGGCCGCCGTCGCCTACGCCTTCCTGCCCGCCACCACCGGCGCGCTGGCCGGCGGCCGCATCGGCACCGCCGTGCTGGCCGTGCTGCTGCCGTTGATCGCCCGCGCGGGCGTCGCGGCCGGCGGCCTCACCAAGGCCTCCGGCGCCCGCGGCAGTTGGCGCGCCACCTGGGCGTACGCCCTGCTGCTGACCATCACCACCGCGTTCACGCCGATCGTGTGGCCCATCGCGCTGCTGCTCGGCCTCGGCGTGCTGGTCGTCCGCCGCGACGACATCGTGGCCCACGGCCTGCGCTTCCTGGCCCAGTTGGGCACTCCGCTGCTGGTCCTCGCGCCCTGGTCGCTGTCGCTGCTGCCGTTCGGCTTCTTCCACGAGGCCGGCCTGGAGTACGGCGCCTCGGCCGCCTCCGCGCTCGACCTGCTCGGCGCAGGCCCCGGCGGACCCGGCACCATGCACGGGCTGATGCTCATCGGCATCGTCCTGGCCGCGCTGGCCGCCCTGCTGCGCTCCGAGCGCCAGTTCGCGATCTGGACGGCCTGGGCGGTCGCCCTGGTGGCGCTCGTCTTCGCCGTGCTGTCCAACGGCTCCACCTGGGCCGGCCCGGCCACCCTCGTCTACGGCCTCGCCCTCCTCGCCGCCGCCGTGATCGGCGCCGACGGGGCACGCGCCCGCGTGGCCGAGCAGAGCTTCGGCTGGCGCCAGCCAGTCGCCGCGCTGATCGCCTTCGCCTCGGCCGCCGGGCCCCTGCTCGTCGCCGCCGGCTGGATGATCGGCGGCGCCGACGGCCCGGTGGAGCGGCGCGACCCCGTGCAGGTGCCCGCGTTCGTCGCCGAGGAGAGCGCCACCCGCGACCAGGCCCGCACCCTGGTCCTCGACAGCGACTCGCCCGCCCACGTCGGCTACATGCTCGTACGCGGCTCCGGCGCCCGCATGGGCGACGCCGAACTCGCCGCGGTGAACGGCGCGAACCAGCAGCTGGACAAGGTCGTCGCCAACCTGGTCGCCGGCTCCGGCGCCGACCAGGCCGGCCAGCTCGGCGGCTACGCCGTGCGCTACGTCCTGGTCCACAAGGGCGCGCCCCGCGACGTCAGCCGCGTCCTGGACGCCACGCCCGGTCTCACCCGGCTCAGCCAGCAGGACGGCAGCGCCCTGTGGCGGGTGAACCGGGAGGTCTCGCGCGCCGCCGTCGTGTCCGCCTCGGGCTCGGGCACCGCCGAACCCGTCGCCGCGGGCCCCGTCGAGATCCACACCACCATCCCGTCCGGGGCCGAGGGCCGCGTGCTGCGCCTGGCCGACTCCGCCGACGCGGGCTGGACGGCCACCCTGGACGGCAAGCCGCTCACCCGCACCACCGTCGACGGCTGGGCCCAGGGCTTCCAGCTGCCCGCCTCCGGCGGCAAGCTGGACGTCACCTTCGACGACCCGTTCGGCCACACCGCCTGGCTGTGGGCCCAGGGTGCCCTCGCCGTCGTCCTCGTCGTGCTCGCCCTGCCCGGCCGGCGCCGTGACGTCGACGACGACCTGCCCGAGGAGGAGCTCGCTCCCGCCGAGGCCGTCTCCGGAGAGGGCCGCCGGGCCCGCAGGCTCCGGGCCCAGGCGGAGGCCGAGGAGGCCGGACAGGACGAGGCCGGTCACGAGGGGTTCGGGCCGGAGGGGCCCGGACAGCAGCGGGAGCCCGGAAAGGCGGAGTTCGCGCCGGAACCGGGCACCGTGCCGCCTGCCGCCCCGGACGAGGCAACCGCCGCCGTCCCGCACCAGCAGGCCTACGACGAGTGGGACACCACCGCCTACGCGGGAGCCACGGCCGAGTACGGCGCTTACGGCGACAACCAGTACCAGGACGACGGCCAGTACCAGGGCGCCCAGCCCCAGCAGTACCCGGCGGGCGGCTACGACCAGGCGTACCAGGCCGACCCGTACCAGGGCGCCCAGTACGACCCGTACGGATACGACGGCCGGACGTCGGCGGCGCCGTACGACCGGACGACGTATCACCAGGGATACGAGGAGCCGTACGACCCGGCTCAGCACCACCCGCACGGCAACGGCAATGAGCGCCCCGACGGGAGCCAGCAGTGAACCGCACGACCCTGTCCCTGATCGCCGGCGTGACCGCGCTCGCCGCCGTCACCGGATTCGCCGCGCTGGAGACGCCGGAGGCCACGGGCTCCGGCACCGCCACGGCGGCCGCGCAACTGCCGGTCGAGCGCACCACCCTGGTGTGCCCGGCGCCGAGCACCTCGGACATAGCCGACACCGCGTACGCGTCCTTCACCCCCGTGACCACGGGCACCGGCAGCACGGGCAAGGCCCAGTTGCTGCCCGCCGCCGAGGCGTCGGACACGGGCGCCGGGAAGGGCACGGCCAAGGGCGGGACCAAGGACGGCGGAAAGAACAAGACCGCCAAGTCCGTCCTGGAGCCCAAGGAGCCCGGCACCCCCGTCACCGCCGACATCTCGGGCGGGGACGGGACCGCGCTGATCGGCACGGCCGAGGGCAAGTTCGCACCCGGCTGGACGGTGCAGCAGACCACCGAGGTCACCGTGGGTGCCGGCCGCGGCCTCCTGGGCGTGACCTGCACCGCGCCGGACACCCAGTTCTGGTTCCCCGGCGCCAGCACGGCCGCCGGCCGGTCCGACTACATCCACCTCACCAATCCGGACGACTCCCCGGCCGTCGTCGACATCCAGCTCTACGGCACGGAGGGCGCCGTGAAGTCGTCCGCCGGTGAGGGCATCACCGTTCCGGCGCACTCCAGCGAGCCGGTCCTGCTCTCCACGCTCGCCGACTCCCCGCAGCAGGACCTCACCGTGCACGTGAGCGTGCGCAGCGGCCGGGTCGGGGCGGCGGTGCAGTCCCTCGACAACAGTCTGGGCGGGGACTGGCTGGCGGCGTCCGCCGACCCGGCGGGCAGCCTGGTGCTCCCGGGCATCCCCAAGGACGCCACGGACGTACGGCTGGTCGCCTTCACGCCCGCCGACTCCGACGCCGACCTGAAGGTGCGCCTCGCCTCCCCGTCCGGGCTGATCACGCCCGCGGGACACGAGACGGTCCACCTGAAGGGCGGGACGACGACCGTCGTCGAGCTCGGTGAGGTCACGCGCGAGGAGGCGGGCTCGCTGGTGCTGACCCCGACCTCGCGGTCGGTGCCCGTGGTCGCGGCGCTGCGGATCCTGCGGGGCAAGGGCGACCGGCAGGAGACGGCGTTCATCCCGGCGACCGGCCCGGTCATGACCCGGGCGACCTCGCCGGACAACAGCGCCAAGGGCGCGACGCTGTCGCTGACGGCTCCCACCGCCACCGCGGAGGTCAAGGTCACCGCGTCGGCGGGCAGCGGCGGCGGCACGGCCGTGTCGAAGACCTACACGATCAAGGAGGGGACGACCCAGGACATCGTCCCGCCGGTGCCGTCGGGTCTGAAGGGGACGTACGCGGTCACGGTGGAGCGGGTCTCCGGCGGCCCGGTCTACGGGGCGCGCACCCTCACGGCGCGGGAGGGCGGCTCCGGCTTCACGATCCAGACGCTGCCGGACGACCGGGGGATGGTGGCGGTGCCGCACGCGGAGCAGGACCTGTCGGTGCTGCAGAAGTGAGCCGGGCGGCCCCCGGCGGGCGGGGTCAGTCCTCGCCGTACCGGGGGTCGACCGTCTCCGGGGTCAGCCCCAGCAGCTCGGCCACCTGTTCGACCACGACCTCGTGCACCAGGGCGGCCCGCTCGTCGCGGCCCTTGGTGCGGATCTCCACCGGCCGCCGGTAGACCACCACGCGCGCGCGTCGGCCCTCGCGCGACGCGACCGTGCCTCCGAGCGGCACCACCTCGTCGCTCCACGCCTGCCCCGGCCCGTCCAGCCGCGGCACCTCGACCACGAAGAAGTCGATGTCGGCCAGTTGCGGCCAGCGCCGCTCCAGCCGGTCCACGGAGTCCTGCACCAGATCCGCGAACGCCTCGGCACGGCTCGCGGCGAGGGGCACCTGCGGCGGGGCGATCGGGCCGCGCATGCCCCGGCCGTGGCGATCACGTCGTCGGGGCCCGGGGCCGGCGGCACGGGGCGGTACACGGTTGTCCATCACTGCTGAAGGGTAGTCCCCGGCGTCCCCGCGCGCCCGGCTCCACGCGTCATCCCGGACATCGCGCGCCATCCCGGACATCGCGCCCGACACCGCGTCACGCCCTGTGTCGCAGTGAGCATTTCAGCCAAGCTGGGGCTCGATTCCATATCTCTACGGGACCGTCAATATCAAGGTAATTGACTGATTTTGTACCCGGTCGTGATCGGATCCGACATGCCCGAGGGCCCGTCAGGCGGCGTTCGCGCAGGTCAGGGAAGTGTGACAGAAGGCGCTTCCGGGACGTTTCATGCCGCGACACGGTGGAGCGGCCTGGTGGAGAGTCGTCGCGGCCCGCTCAAGAGTGCGGTACCGTCCAACGTCGTGAGCCTTGTACGTCGCTGTTCGCGCACCGCTTGCGGCCGTCCCGCCGTAGCGACGCTGACGTACGTCTACGCCGACTCGACCGCCGTCCTCGGCCCGCTCGCGACCTACGCCGAACCCCACTGCTACGACCTGTGCGCCGAACACTCCGAGCGCCTCACCGCCCCGCGCGGCTGGGAGGTCGTCCGGCTCCTGGACGGCTCGGCTCCCGCGCGGCCCAGCGGCGACGATCTGGAAGCGCTTGCCAACGCCGTGCGAGAGGCCGCCAGGCCCCAGGAACGGGCGGCCGAGGCCGGTGGCGGAGCGCGTACCGCGGACCCGATGGAGGTCGCTCGCCGCGGCCACCTGCGCGTGCTGCGCTCGCCCGACAACTGACTGCGTCCGGCCGCGCACTCCTTCCGTCACCCGTGCCCCGCGCCTTCGCTGCCTCGTGTTCGCACACCGACGGTAGTTTGTGGTGACCGATAGGACCTCAGAAGGGCTTGCCGTGGCTGCTGATCTGTCGCAGATCGTGAAGGCGTACGACGTACGCGGGGTGGTCCCGGATCAGTGGGACGAGTCGCTGGCCGAACTCTTCGGCGCGGCCTTCGCCCAGGTGACCGACGCCGAGGCCCTCGTGACAGGCCACGACATGAGGCCCTCCTCGCCCGGCCTGGCCCGCGCCTTCGCCCGCGGCGCGGCCCGTCACGGCGCCGACGTCACCGGGATCGGGCTGTGCTCCACGGACCAGCTCTACTACGCCTCCGGCGCCCTGGACCTGCCCGGCGCGATGTTCACGGCCTCGCACAACCCGGCCGAGTACAACGGCATCAAGATGTGCCGCGCGGGCGCGGCCCCCGTCGGCCAGGACTCCGGACTGGCGGACATCCGCGAACTGGTCGAGCGGTGGCTCGCCTCGGGCGCCCCGGAGCCGGCCGCCCGGCAGGGGACGATCAGCCGGCGCGACACGCTGCACGACTACGCCGCCTACCTGCGCTCCCTCGTGGACCTGGACTCCCTGCGCCACCTGAAGGTCGTCGTCGACGCGGGCAACGGCATGGGCGGCCACACCGTCCCGACCGTCTTCGAGGGCCTGCCCGTCGACCTCGTCCCGATGTACTTCGAACTGGACGGCACCTTCCCCAACCACGAGGCCAACCCCCTCGACCCGGCCAACCTCGTCGACCTCCAGAAGCGGGTCCGCGCGGAGGGCGCCGACCTCGGCATCGCCTTCGACGGCGACGCCGACCGCTGCTTCGTGATCGACGAGCGCGGCGAGCCGGTCTCCCCGTCCGCGATCACCGCACTGGTCGCCGCCCGCGAACTGGCGAAGAACGGCGGCAAGGGCGTGATCATCCACAACCTCATCACCTCCTGGTCGGTCCCGGAGGTGGTCGAGGAGAACGGCGGCACGCCCGCCCGCACCCGCGTGGGCCACTCCTTCATCAAGGCCGAGATGGCGAGGACCGGCGCGATCTTCGGCGGCGAGCACTCCGCGCACTACTACTTCAAGGACTTCTGGAACGCCGACACCGGCATGCTGGCCGCCCTGCACGTCCTCGCGGCCCTCGGCGGCCAGGACGGCCCGCTGTCCGCCCTCGTCGCCCAGTACGACCGCTATGCCGGTTCCGGCGAGATCAACTCCACGGTCGACGACCAGACCGCCCGCCTCACAGCGATCAGGTCGGCCTACGAAGGCCGCGCGGACGTCACCCTCGACGAACTCGACGGTCTCACCGTCAGCGCCGCCGACTGGTGGTTCAACGTCCGCCCGTCCAACACCGAACCGCTGCTGCGGCTGAACGCCGAGGCCCGCGACGAGCCGACGATGGCCAAGGTGCGCGACGAGGCCCTCGCGATCATCCGGGGCTGAGAGACCATTCACCTCCGGTGGAGGCGGGCCGCGGCATGCGGGCCCCGGCCCGCCCCCGCCATGCCGCCGCCACCGGCGGTACGCTGACCAGGCACGTCCGTACGACCGCACCGACGCGTCCATCCCGCCGCCCGAAGGGAAACCCCATGCCGCTCGAAGCCGGCCTCCTGGAGATCCTCGCCTGCCCGGCCTGCCACGCCCCCCTCAAGGAGCAGGAAGCCGAGCTGGTCTGCACCGGGCAGGACTGCGGTCTGGCGTACCCCGTCCGCGACGGCATCCCCGTCCTGCTCGTCGACGAGGCCCGCCGCCCGGCGTGACACGGCTCGTCCGGAGGAGGCCCACGCCTCGTCCGGACGACTTCCGCTGCCCGCACGAAGACGACCAGGCGCTCGGTGCCCGATCGGGAGGCTGCCGCCCATGCTCGACGAATCGCTGCTCGACGCCCCTGAGGGGCTCGCCGAGGCCGACAGCCGCGGACTGCTCCGCGGTGCCGCCGAGGCCGGCGCCCGCGTCCGGACCGCCGCCCGGAACGCCACCGAGGCCGGCGTGGCCGGCCTCAGGCCCGACGGCCGCCCCCGCGCCGTCCTGATCGCCGGCCCCGGAGCCGCCGCCACCCACGCGGCCGACCTGCTCGGCACGCTCGCCGGCGCCGGCAGCCCCGTGACCCGGCTCGCGCCCACAGGCGTGGCCTCCGCCGCCGGCGCCCTGCGCTGGGAGCTGCCCGGCTGGGCCGGCTCCGTCGACCTGCTGCTGATCGCCACCCCGGACGGCACCGAACCGAGCCTGTCCCTGCTCGCCGAGCAGGCCTACCGGCGCGGGTGCACGGTCGTCGCCGTGGCCCCGGCCGGTACCCCGCTCGCCGAGACCCTCGAAGGCGCCCGCGGCCTGTTCATTCCCATGGCCACGGCCCCCTACGACCACGACGAACCCCTCGCCGGATCCGCCCCGGGCGTCCTGTGGGCGCTGCTCACCCCACTGCTGGCCCTCCTGGACCGCGTCGGCCTGCTCACCGCCCCGCCCGACGCCCTGGGGAAGGTCGCCGACCGGCTGGACCACATCGCCGAGCGCTGCGGACCCGCCATCGTCACCTACAGCAACCCGGCCAAGACCCTCGCCGCCGAACTCGCCGACACGCTGCCGGTCATCTGGACCGAGGGCCCTTCCGCGGGACCCGCGGGCCGCCGCTTCGCCGCCGGGCTCGCCGAACTGTCAGGCATCCCCGCGGTCGTCGCCGAACTGCCCGAGGCCCTCGCCGCGCACACCGCGCTGCTCGCCGGTCCGCTGGCCGCCAGCGCCGACCCCGACGACTTCTTCCGCGACCGCGTCGAGGAACGGCCCGCCCTGCACGCGCGCGTGGTGCTGCTGCGCGACCGCCCGCTGGGCGGCCTGACCGCCGCCCCGGCCGCCCGGGACCTGGCCCTCAGCCACGACACGCCGATCAGCGAACTGGAGCCGGGACCCGGCGACGAGATCGAGACCCTCGCGGAACTGATCGCCGTCACGGATTTCACCGCCGTTTACCTGGCGCTCGCCTCCGGCACCTGATCTGTCCTTGAGAGCAGCCGAGAACAGCCGAGAACAGACCAGAACCGCAGAGAGAAGCGCATGGACCGCCTCGACAACACGATCCGCCCCTACGCCTGGGGTTCCACCACCGCCATCCCGCACCTGCTGGGTGTCGAACCGAGCGGCGAGCCCCAGGCGGAGCTGTGGATGGGGGCCCACCCGGGCGCACCCTCGCGCACCGCACGCGGCACCCTCGCCGACGTCATCGAGGCCGGCCCCGAGGAGGAACTCGGCGCCGGGACGGTCGCGAAATTCGGCCCGCACCTGCCCTTCCTGCTCAAGATCCTCGCCGCCGGCGCCCCGCTCTCCCTCCAGGTCCACCCCGACCTGGAGCAGGCCAAGCAGGGATACGCCGACGAGGAGCGCCGAGGCGTCCCCGCCGACGCCCCGCACCGCAACTACAGGGACGCCAACCACAAGCCCGAACTGGTCTGCGCACTCACCGAGTTCGACGGCCTGTGCGGCTTCCGCGCGCCGAACCGGGCCGCCGACCTGCTCGAAGCCCTCGGTGTCGACTCCCTCAAGCCGTACATCGAGGTGCTGCGCACCCGCCCCGAGGAAGCCGCCCTGCGCGAGGTCCTCACCGCCCTCCTCACCGCCGACCGCGAGGAGATGGCCGCGACGGTCACCGAGGCCGCGGCCGCCTGCACCCGCCTCGGCGGCGACCACGCGCCCTACGCCGGCATCGCCCGCCACTACCCGGGCGACCCGGGCGTGCTGGCTGCGATGCTCCTCAACCACTTCCGCCTCAAGCCGGGCGAGGCGGTCTTCCTCGGCGCCGGCGTCCCGCACGCCTACCTCGACGGCCTGGGCGTGGAGATCATGGCCAACTCCGACAACGTCCTGCGCTGCGGCCTGACCCCCAAGCACGTCGACGTCCCCGAACTCCTGCGCATCGTCCGCTTCGAGGCAGGCGACCCCGGCATCCTGTCCCCGGAGGCCGGCCCCGACGGCGAGGAGGTCTACGACACCCCCGTCGACGAGTTCCGCCTGTCCCGCTACGTCCTGTCCGAGGGCACCGCCGACGTCGACCTCACCCTCGGCACCCCGCAGATCCTGCTCTGCACGACCGGCTCCGTCCGGGCCGGCGAGCAGCAACTGACCCCGGGGCAGTCCGTGTTCGTCCCGGCCGGCGAGAGAGCCGAGGCATCCGGCACCGGCACCCTGTTCCGGGCCACCGTCCTCGTATGACCGCGCGGGCGGCGGCCCGGGAGGCCGCCGCCCGCGTACCGCCGCCGGAGCGGGCTGCCACAATGGCCCACCGGCCGAGCACGGGACTCGGCCGTGACGGCGTACGACGGCGAAGGGACAACGCGAACAGATGAGCGCGTCAGGCGGTACCAGGGCGATCGTGGCGGCACTCGGCGCCAACCTCGCCATCGCGGCAGCCAAGTTCGTGGCGTTCGCCTTCAGCGGCTCCTCGTCGATGCTCGCCGAGGGCGTGCATTCCCTCGCCGACTCCGGCAACCAGTTCCTGCTGCTGATCGGCGGCAAGCGGGCCCAGCGCGAGGCGACCCCGCAACACCCCTTCGGCTACGGCCGCGAGCGGTACGTCTACGCCTTCCTCGTCTCCATCGTCCTGTTCTCCGTCGGTGGCATGTTCGCCATCTACGAGGGCATCGAGAAGATCAGCCACCCGCACGAACTGGAGCACTGGTACTGGCCGGTGGGCGTCCTCCTCTTCGCGATCGTCGCCGAGGGCTTCTCCTTCCGCACGGCCGTCAAGGAGGCCGACCAACTGCGCGGCAAGCTGTCCTGGCCGCAGTTCATCCGCCGCGCCAAGGCACCCGAACTGCCGGTCGTGCTCCTGGAGGACTTCGGCGCCCTGATCGGTCTCGTCCTCGCCCTCGGCGGTGTGGGTCTCTCCCTGCTCACCGGCGACGGCATCTGGGACGGCATCGGCACGGTCTGCATCGGCGCCCTGCTCGTACTGATCGCCCTCGTCCTGGCCGCCGAGACCAAGTCCCTGCTCCTCGGCGAGGCCGCCGGCACCGACGTCGTCCGGCAGATCGAGACCGCCATGGTCGACGGCGACACCGTCACCGGCGTCATCCACATGCGCACGCTCCACCTCGGCCCCGAGGAACTGCTCATCGCCGCCAAGATCGCCGTCCGGCACGACGACACGGCCGCCGACGTCGCCGCCGCCATCGACGCCGCCGAGTCCCGCATCCGCGCGACCGTCCCCATCGCCCGCGTCATCTACCTGGAACCGGACATCTACAGCGAGGCCGAGGCGGCCAAGGGCCCGGACCGCGAGGCCACCCCTGGCGGCCCCGCCCCGCACCCCACAGGCCACTGATCCCGGCCGGCCCGGCGACGATCACGAGGTCCCGCGAACGGCCCGGAGTGTCCGGACGCGGACTGTGGGCCCCCGCGCTTCGCGGTGTAGCTTGGGTCGGAGCCAGACGTCGCTGCTGATGGCGGTCGGGCGGCCCGAGCAGGGGCCGGCCGAGGGAGAGAGGGCCTCCGACGGACTGCGCTGCGCGCACGCGGGCATGCCTGTGTCCTCTTCGGGACACCCCTGTGTCCGCCGCCGCGCAGGTCAGCCGTACCCACCTCGCCCCAACCCCGAGGAGCAGCACCCCATGACGACTGTCGAGAACCGACAGGACTTCAAGGTCGCCGACCTGTCCCTGGCCGAGTTCGGCCGCAAGGAGATCTCCCTCGCCGAGCACGAGATGCCGGGCCTCATGGCCATCCGTGCGGAGTACGCCGAGAAGCAGCCGCTCAAGGGCGCCCGCATCACCGGCTCCCTGCACATGACCGTGCAGACCGCCGTCCTGATCGAGACCCTGACGGCCCTCGGCGCGCGCGTCCGCTGGGCGTCCTGCAACATCTTCTCCACCCAGGACCACGCGGCCGCCGCCATCGCCGTCGGCCCTCACGGCACCCCCGACGACCCGCAGGGCGTTCCGGTCTTCGCCTGGAAGGGCGAGACCCTCGAGGAGTACTGGTGGTGCACCGAGCAGGCGCTGACCTGGCCGGACAGCCCCACCGGCGGCCCGAACATGATCCTGGACGACGGCGGCGACGCCACCCTGCTCGTCCACAACGGCGTCGAGTACGAGAAGGACGGCAAGGTCCCCTCGCCCGACACCGCCGAGTCCGACGAACACCGCGTCATCCTGGAGCTGCTGAACCGCACCCTGGGCGAGAACCCCCAGAAGTGGACCCAGCTGGCCTCCGAGATCCGGGGCGTCACCGAGGAGACCACCACCGGCGTGCACCGCCTGTACGAGATGCAGCGCGAGGGCACCCTCCTCTTCCCGGCGATCAACGTCAACGACGCCGTCACCAAGTCGAAGTTCGACAACAAGTACGGCTGCCGGCACTCCCTGGTCGACGGGATCAACCGCGCCACCGACGTCCTGATCGGCGGCAAGACCGCCGTCGTGTGCGGCTACGGCGACGTGGGCAAGGGCTGCGCGGAGTCCCTGCGCGGCCAGGGCGCACGCGTGATCATCACCGAGATCGACCCGATCTGCGCCCTCCAGGCGGCGATGGACGGCTACCAGGTCACCACGCTGGACGAGGTCGTCGAGACGGCCGACATCTTCGTCACCACCACCGGCAACAAGGACATCATCCTCGCCTCCGACATGGCGAAGATGAAGCACCAGGCCATCGTCGGCAACATCGGCCACTTCGACAACGAGATCGACATGGCCGGCCTCGCCAAGACCCCCGGCATCGTCAAGGACGAGGTCAAGCCGCAGGTCCACACCTGGACCTTCCCGGACGGCAAGAAGATCATCGTGCTGTCCGAGGGCCGCCTGCTGAACCTGGGCAACGCCACCGGCCACCCGTCGTTCGTGATGTCCAACTCCTTCGCGGACCAGACCCTGGCCCAGATCGAGCTGTACACCAAGCCCGACGAGTACCCGACCGGCGTCTACGTGCTGCCCAAGCACCTCGACGAGAAGGTCGCCCGCCTCCACCTGGACGCCCTCGGCGTCAAGCTCACCACGCTGCGCCCCGAGCAGGCCGCGTACATCGGCGTGGAGGTCGACGGCCCGTACAAGTCGGACCACTACCGCTACTGACCGTCACCGAGCCGCATCCGCGTCTCAGCCAGGTCCTTCGAGGCAGGCCCCCGCACCCCCGTGTCGGGGGCCTGCCCCTTTGGACCGGACCGGCCGTTCCGACCGGACCGGCGGCCGTCACGCCGTCCGCCCGACCGAAGCACCGAGGCGGCCGGACCACCTCGTCACACCCCAGGACCCCCATGCCCCGCGGCCGTTATTCGCTCCACGATCCGCACGATCACACCCCCCTCGCAGAAGAGCACTTCCAGTGCGCCCCCGGCCCCTCCGGCTGGCGCTACGTGTCCCAGGTGACCACTCCCTCGGGCACTCATCACGGCTCCGTCGACCTGACCCTGGACGACCTCGGCCGTCCCCTTCGCCTCGAACTCCACGCTGGAAGCTGGCAGGTGCGCGGTGCCGCCCTCGACGGCGTCACCTGGGTCCGCACCGACCCCACCGGCATCCATGCAACCGAAGGCACTGCGCGCGCTCACGCCTTCACCGGCACGTCCCCCGCGTTCCTCGTCGCCACCGCCCGTCTCCTGCGCCTCACCCCCTCTGCCTCCGCGACCCGCGTCCGCCTCGTCGCCTTCACGGATCCGGTCCTCGCCCCCCGCACCGTGGACCAGTCCTGGGCTCTGCTCGAAAGAGAAGCACACGCCACTGACAACGGCCCCCTGACCGTGGACGAATACCAGGTCACAGCCCTGGACACGGGCGAGCAGCACACCGTGCACATCGCCGGTGACGTGGTTCTGGCAGCCCCCGGCATCGAGCTCGACGACCTCCAGTCGCCCCCGTCGGTCTTCGACTCCTGAACCTGCGGGGCGGAGCGGCCGACGACTCAGGCCGGCGGCACGAACCCGGTACCGGGACGCTCGGTCCGCGACGTGTCCTCGGACGCAGCGTGCTGCGAGGGGAGATCCGTGGCCGGGGCGCCCCAGGAGTGGGTGTCCTGAGACGCGGCGGGTGAGGCCGCGGCGGCGGACACGGGAGCACCCGAGTGCTCGCCGACGCCGTACGCCTGCGGCGCGCCGTACACCGGCGGTTGCGGCGGCGGGAAGCCGGGACCACCGGGCGCCGCGCCGAACCCGGCTACCGGGACCCCGCCCCCCGCGGCGAACGCACCGGCCCCGTAGCCGCCGCCGAACGTGCGCCGGGCCTCACGCGCCTGCCGCTCCTGCAGCACCGCCGCCAGGTACACGGCCGGCGGGACCTCGCGCGGTGCCGGAGTCCCGGTAAGGGCGGCCAGATCGGCGGCGAGCCGTTCGGCCATGTTCCAGCCGACCCGCGGATCCAGGTGCTGCATCCGCGTCAGGTACTGCCGGACCGCCAGCCAGAGCCCGTCGGGCACCGCCGACAGATCGAGCTCCGAGAAACGCCCCGCCAGCCAGGGCGGCGGCGGAGGCACGGCGGTCGCCTGCCCGGCCGGCACCCGCTCCCGCACGACCAGGGTGCCCGCGAACACGTCGCCCAGCCGGCGCCCCCGCGCCGACACCAGCGAGGAGATACAGGCGACGACCCCGAACGTCATCAGAATCTCGACCACACCGATCGCGCCACGCACCAGCGCGTGCCGGAAGCGGATCGGCCCGCCGTCGTCCCGGACCACCCGCAGCCCGCAGGCCATCTTCCCGAGAGACCGCCCGTGGCTGAGCGTTTCCACGGCTATCGGCCCCCCGACCAGCACGAGCAGGAACGTCGCGATCGACATCGCGATCTGCGCCGCCTCGTCCAGGGAAGCCGTGGCGGCGAGGAGGGCAAAGGACACGATCATGTAGACCATCACTGTCACGACCAGGTCGAGCAGCAGGGCCAGTGCCCTACTGGGCAGCCTGGCCGGGCGCACCTCCAGCACCACGGCCTCACCCGTCACCAGCTCACTCATGCCCGTCGTCCTTCCCCTGGCCTGCCCCGAGAACGGCCAGTCTGCCAAGCTGAGGGCGACCGCGCCGCAGTAGGACAAGCTGACACAGCCGACGAGTTGTCGAACAACCAGCCGAGGAGCAGGCAGGCACGATGGACCTGGACGTCTTCGTCTCCGCCCACCGAGCGGAATGGGACCGCCTCGACACCCTGCTTCGCCGCAGGCGCAGGCTCACCGGCACGGAGGCCGACGAACTCGTCGCCCTCTACCAGCGCACGGCCACACACCTTTCCCTGATCCAGTCCAGCGCCCCCGACCCGCAGCTGACGGGCCGACTCAGCCAACTCGTGGCAGGCGCGCGCAGCGCTGTGACGGGGGCACGCCGCGCCTCGTGGCGGGACGTCACCCGCTTTCTGCTGGAGGGCTTCCCCGCGGCGGTCTATCGGGCCCGCCACTGGTGGGTTCCCACCGCGCTCGTGTCGACCGTCGTCGCGGCGCTCCTGGGGTGGTGGATAGGGACACACCCCGAGGTGCAGGCCGCGATCGCGGCGCCCGACGAACTCCGGCAACTCACCCGTCCCGGCGGCGAGTACGAGACCTACTACTCCAGCCACCCCGCGGCCGCCTTCGCCGCCCAGGTCTGGACGAACAACGCGCAGGCTGCCGCGATGTGCCTGGTTCTGGGCGTCTTCCTGGGGCTGCCGGTCCTGTGGATCCTCTTCCAGAACATGCTCAACCTCGGCGTGGGCATCGGCCTGATGTCCTCGGCCGGCCGTCTCGACACCTTCCTCGGCCTCGTCCTCCCTCACGGCCTGCTCGAACTGACCGCGGTCTTCGTCGCCGCCGGTACGGGGTTGCGCCTCGGCTGGACGGTCATCGACCCCGGCCCCCGCTCCCGCCGCGCCGCTCTCGCCGAAGAGGGCCGGGCCGCGCTGGGCATGGCGATCGGCCTGGCCCTCGTTCTCTTCGTCTCCGGCGCCATCGAAGGCTTCGTCACGCCGTCGGGCCTGCCCACCTGGGCCCGCATAGGCATCGGGATCGTCGCCGAGCTGGCCTTCCTGGCCTACGTCTACGTCCTCGGCGGTCGAGCGGCACGGGCCGGCGGCACAGGGGACGTGGAGCCGATCGAGCGAAGCGCGACCGTGCCGACCGCCGCCTGATGTGCGTTTGAGCCCGCCGAGCTGCTACTCTCCTCTTCGCCGCACCAGAGCCGTTGACACGGGTCCGGTGGGGAGGTAGATTCAAACAGTTGCCCGGAGATGGACAGGGTCCGCGAGGGTGACAGTGAGCGTCTATCCGCTTCTGCATATGTCGACAAGATCGAACATGGAGAAGCCTCTCCCGATAAAATCGGAAACGAAGGCCGGTCAGGCCGGCTCAAAAGTTCTGATAAAGTCGGAACCGCCGGAAAGGGAAACGCGAAAGCGGAAACCTGGAAAGCACCGAGGAAATCGGATCGGAAAAAGATCTGATAGAGTCGGAAACACCGAAGGGAAGCGCCCGGAGGAAAGCCCGAGAGGGTGA